>JAGLKL010000062.1 GCA_023141075.1 Alphaproteobacteria bacterium | reverse complement strand
GTAAACATCAAAGTCGGATCATTATGCGGTACAAGGGATGAGGATTGCACAACTTCGTGGCCTTTGCTTTTGAAAAACCCTAGAAATTCGCTGCGTATATCGTTGACTGTCTTCATCGCTTCACTCTACTATTCGTATTGTTAGTATATGTTCGTTAAATTTCGGAAAGGTCTATTTATGCAGGAATTTGTGTCGCTTGCCAATAGGATGGCGGATATTGCGGGAAAAATAATTCGTAAATATTATCGCACTCCCTTTGATATTGATCACAAACGCGATGATTCTCCTGTGACAATTGCTGACCGGGAAGTGGAAACAACTCTGCGGGATTTTATCCTTAAGAAACGCCCGAATGATGGTTTCTTAGGGGAAGAATACCAACCTATTGAAGGTAGTAGCGGCTTAAGTTGGGTGGTTGATCCGATTGACGGCACCAAAAGCTTTATAGTCGGACGCCCGACTTTCGGCACGTTAATAGCGTTGTGCGAGAACAATGTTTCAAAGGTCGGTATCATAGACCAACCAATATTGAAAGAACGCTGGGTCGGAGCAGAAGGACGACCCACGCTTTTTAACGGAAACCTAGCGAAAACACGTAAGTGCAATGATTCTGACAATGCTGTCATCGCTGCGACTTCACCAACCATGTTTGAAAAACTCGCTGATTACGGACGAGCCTTTGAACTCTTTGAGACCACGGGCAACCGATTCGTGTGGGGCGGTGATTGCTATATGTATGGTCTTTTGGCCAGCGGCACTGTCGATATTGTGTTTGAAGAAAATCTGGAGCCGCATGATTTTGCCGCCTTGGTTCCGATTGTAAAAGGCGCAGGTGGACATATCTCAAACTGGCGCGGTGAAGAGCTTACTTTGGAATCGGTTGGAAAAGTTATTGCGGTAGGAGATCCGGATCTATGGCCAACAATAGAGCGGGTGATTAAAAAATCACCGTATTAGAAGAAAAACTCTCTAACGATTAGCAACCGTATAGGCTTGCGCGTTGTTCTGACCGGTATAAAAAGCATAGCGCGGAGATTTACCTTTGACTAGGTGAGTCAGGCTGACAAGTTCTTCTCCTGCACGCAGGCGGTATATCCAGTAATTGGACATGACTTTTGCCACATAATTGCGGGTTTCTTCAATGGGCATTGTTTCTATAAAGAGAAGCGGATCCGAGAAGGTTGAATTTGCCTTTCCAGATAATGCCGATTTATGCGCTTGTGTATTTGCGTCAAAACGTTTGCGCCATTTGACAAGATTGCCAGGACCGGCGTTATATGCGACAAGAAGGGAAATCATATCACCCTGAACAGCCTTCCCTTTCATGAGATAGGCGAGATAATCCTGCCCGACCATCATATTGATTTCGGGGTCATTCAAAGCTTGGCGGTTTATGCTACGGCTATAGCGGTTCTTGCGAGCAACATAACGTGCCGTTCTGGGCATAACCTGCATAAGGCCAAGTGCACCGCTACCGCTTTTTGCCTGATGATCAAAGCGCGATTCCTGACGCATCACTGCATAAAGAAGGGAAGGATCAAGGCTGAAACCGTCCTGAGGCTCCCATGGGACATCGGGATATAACGCTGAATCGTAGTATTTGCCTTTGCCGGAGGGAACCATATTGCCCAAACGCAGTGCCAGACCGGGCAGACCAACATGCATTGCATAGGCAAGAGCCGCGCGGCGAAGATCAGGGTTATTATCGTAATCAAGATGCATAAGCTCTTTTTCAGCCCTGTCATATTGATCGGCGGCAACGAGTATAAATGCCCGACGCCCGGCATCTTTGCTTGAAAGCATTTTTTCATGTTCGTTCGTAAACCGTGGGTTTTCCCAATTAAAATTAAAAGGTTTTCCCAGCATTTTTGTCGCAATCAAGCCGTAGAAAGTTCGGGAATGAGTGGACACTTTCTCCAGTGTTTCCCGAACCTTTTTATGATTACCTACACGGCTATGTGAGCGTGCCGCCCAGTAATATCCGGCTGATGCACGCCAGCCGGAAGCATAAGACGATGCACCGGTTTTCTCAAAATATGGCGCAGCATCTGCAAATTCCTGTTTTTCCCACAAAGCCAGACCGGTAATCCACGATGCAAGCGGAACATAGCGCCCGGAGCGCACACTGGCCTTCTTAGCCAAACCAAGGGCTTGATCAATCTGACCGCGATATAAAAAACCCGCAGCAATTTCAGCTTTAAGATAATCTATCTCGACTTTATCCATATTAGCCAGAGCGCTTCCAACAGGATCAAGAGATATTAGATAATCAAGTGCCTGCTGACTTTTGCCACGGCGTACAAGTTTATATACTTTGCGGGATAATGAACGAACCTGATTGGCTTGCTCTTTGGTACGTCTTATTTTTGAGGCATAACGTTTAGGGTAATAGATATACGGCTCACCAATTTGTGCCAATTCGTGTCCTCTTCCCGGATTGTTGATTTTGTCCGGACGACCGTAACGTTTTGCGTTGGCCAGCTTGTATATATTATAGGCATTCGGATGACTTTCGTAATTGGCCAGCCATGATTTGAGTTCATCAAAATTACTGATATAAGCCGGGTGCATATAACGCTGATAAAGGACGTGTCCCAAAAGGCGCTTGTCTTTCAGGCTTGTAATATTTTCATCTGCCTGCTGCCAACGTCCATAGCGTTGTGCATTGAATATTTGCGCATAGATTTTTGATTGTTGTGCTGATAATGGAGCTTCGCTACTAAAATCAGCTCCGATTACTTCTCTTTTTTCGTCGCCGGAAGCGGGTGCATAAGATTTTAAAGTGGAAAGCAGATTCGTCAACTTCATGTATTGTGATGCCTGAGGTAAACGACTTTCTCTTGCTAATTGCGCCTTCTCGCCACGAAAAGGTTTTGACCGGGGAACAGGAATACCGCCTCGTGCACGTATAGCTTTATGATCAACACTAACAGGTATGCTGAGTTGCAAAAATGTCAGAGGCTTTACGGACGATACATGAACGAACATGGCAGTTTGAATCAGCAATAGCATTGCACCTACGCACACAAAACTTCCGCAAAAGCGCAAGCCGATCTTTCCTAAATACGTATGCAGCGTCGTCACGTATCATGCCTATTTCTGCGCATGCATAACTTTTAGCAGATATTTCGTGAAAAACGCGCAAAACATATTAGACATACGTTCAAGCTGTTTTTACGAACAGATGCAAAAATTTGCCGCGCCTTTTCAAGGTTTCATTTTACAGTAAAATTATCATCTTTTTTATCCATTGAATACGCCTAAGCATGTCCTGCGATTCAAAAAATCGATTCTTCACCTGTAAAATAAAACAGAATTGCACATGATATGCGGTAACACTGCCTTATGTTCACTATGATATTTTAATACAAAAATTTGGATGAAATGTCCAGTTTTTTATTATGAAAAATTATATTTCTGCCTGTTTTTGTAAATTTTTTTGCCGATAGCTTTGAAGCGTCAACATATCTTCCCAAACCAGTTTTTTTTGCGCCGGTGTGCGTAAAAGATATGAAGGGTGGTAGGTTGCGATCGCCGGAATCGGTTTTCCCTGATAGTTTAACCCACGCGTTACAGGCACATAATTATGCCAAGAATTACGTAGACGGGAAATGCTCATATCGCTCCCCAGAAGCGTTTTTGCCGCTACGCCACCACACAAAATGAGAACTTTCGGGCTTACAAGCTGAATATGGCGCTCAATAAAAGGTAGGCTTACTTCTATTTCTGCAGGCGATGGTGTGCGGTTTCCCGGCGGACGCCAGTTTAGAATATTCGAAATATATATAGATTTCTGTGGATCGTTTTGGTCTCGCTCCAAACCTATACAGGACAAAATCTTACCTAAAAGCTGACCGCTGATGCCTACAAACGGAGTGCCAATACGGTCTTCATCGGCTCCGGGCGCTTCTCCCACCAACATAACTTGCGCTTGCGGATTGCCAGCAGAAAATACCATGTTGCTGGCGGTTTTTTTAATGGCAATACCGTCAAATTCTGCGATTAGCTTGGCCATATCTTCAAGATTTTCCACCTGATTTGCCAGACGAAGCGCTTCTTCATATGCTTCAGATTTACCCAGAAACGTCCTCTCGGGCTGAGCCTGAACCTTGCTTCTTGCCTGTTGCAGGACATTTTGCGGGTGATCGTTTAATCCTACACTCTCAGCCGAATCGTCATTTAATAAACGCTCTTTGCACTGTAATTCCAGAGGGTCAATATTTAATCTGTTGAACGTTTCTTCAAGAACACATGTATCCAACCCCTGATCTGCGTACCATTGCAGGGCTGTTATCATCTGACCTCGTGTTAACGTGTCTATCACTTCTTTTAAGTCGTGCCTCATTTATGCAAAGTGGATTCTTGCATCGTTTGAAGGTAAACTAACAAATCAAAGCTTGTCAATTAGGGTCTAAACCCATAGCATACTCCCAGTAAAAACGCCCCACAATCTCGAATATATTATTATTATTTTGATGAAACGTGGTGAATAAACCGTATCAGACATTTAGATTTTTGGATTTAAGCCCAATGATAAAACGCCGTTTTCTATTTGCAGCCGCTTGTGTGGCCGTTTTGTTTCTTAATCCTTCTTTCGCATGTGCAACACCGCAAAACCCGCTGGAAATGGCCAAGGCCGACGGTGTTACTGCTAATGTCACGCCGGAAGAAGAAAACGAACAAAAAGCCTCGCGCACGCAAAATAAACCGATAATGGCCGGGTATTATCTGGCTAGTCGTTTTGCACAATCCAAACATGACTGGGGCAACGCCAGCACTTTTATTCAACCCTTGCTCTCTTCAGAAATACCCATGGAAGAGGTCACTCAGCGTGCTATGGTTATTGCGATGGGCGCAGGACAGGCCAAGCGTGCCATCGAGTTAGCGCATAAAATGAACGAGATGGATATGGATGTCCGCAATACTGTTGCCGACATATTTTTGATCGTTGAGGCTTTTAAGAATGAAAACTTTGAGGTCGCACAAAAATTTTTTAACACAATGGCTCCGGATGCCACGAGTGTTTTTATAGGCCCGTTTGTTGAAGGTTGGCTAGGTGCTGCTCAAGACCAGCTCAATATCAGGAATTTGCGGCAAAATACGGTGCAACTTTATCACGGTATTTTGATTTCGGACTTTCTTAGCAACCATAAGGACATTGAAGGGATGATTGACAGATCCTTGAATGTCGAGAACATTAGCTTGCCGGAGCTGGATCGTATTGCTGATTTATATGCACATGTCGGCCAAAAAGAAAAAGCTCTTGAGCTTTATAATAAAGTTCATAAAAACTTCCCGGACGATCACGTTATCAATGAAAAAATTCGAAAACTAAATGACGGGACGTTTGAACCGTTATTCGCCAAGGTTAAAAGTCCCCAAGAAGGAATGGCGCTGGCTTTTTATGATATCTCACGTGTTTTATATAACGAGCAAAATACTGAAAGCGCCAGAGTTTTTGCGTATCTGGCAAAATACCTCTTTTCGGATATGTCCCAACCCAATTTCCTGCTGGCCGAGATCAACACTCAGTATAAGCAATATGATAAGGCTATTGCGTTATATAAGGACGTTCCTGATAACGATGAAAATTATAAACAGGCACAATATAAAATTGTCGATGTTTATGACCTTACCGGCCAATATGAAAAAGCGCTGAAAGTACTGGGTAAGCTGGCTAAGAATGAAAAGAAACCTGATGCGTTGATCAGGATCGGAGATTTGTACCGCCATCAGAGTAAATATGAAAAAGCGCTTGAGCTATATGATCGAGCTGTTGATGCCATGAATGGGGAAGTTCCCGATGATTACTGGCATGTTTACTATGTGCGCGGCATTGCTTACGAGCAAACGGATAACTGGGCAGCGGCAGAAAAAGACCTCAAAAAAGCTCTCACCTATCAGCCTGACCACCCGTATGTTTTGAACTATCTGGGATATTCCTGGGCAGATAAGGAAATAAATCTGGATAAAGCCACCGAGATGATACAACGCGCTGTGGATGCCCGCCCGACTGATGGTTATATAACTGATTCTCTGGGCTGGGTGATGTACCGTAACTCCGATTACGAAAATGCTGTTTTGACGCTTGAGCGTGCCGTGGAGCTTTTGCCTTACGATCCCACAATTAATGATCATCTAGGTGATGCTTATTGGAAAGTCGGGCGACGATTGGAAGCCCGTTTCCAGTGGGAACGTGCAAAGAACCATTCTGATGATGAAGAACAGATCAATACCATTTCACAGAAATTGGCTTCAGGTTTGAGGAATACTGCAAATAACAGCGATAATGTACATGGTATAATTGCACATTAATTTCGTAATATTCTATATGAAGGATTAGTTACGCATCGTGACGGATAAACACAGCATTCGTGTTTTTGCTCCTGCAAAACTTAATTTGTTTTTGCATCTGACCGGATGCAGAAGTGATGGTTATCACACGCTCCAATCCCTTATCGGTTTTGCAGATATTGGCGATATCATTGAAATAGAACCTGCTGAGCACTTTCATTTTTCCGTTGAGGGTTCTTTTGCCAAAACACTTGAAAAAGAAGGCGCACAGAGTGATGACAACCTTGTTGTCAAGGCCGCGCAAAGTTTGGCTCAAATCGTTGATAAAAATCTGGATGTGCATATCCGCCTGACCAAAAATCTGCCTGTAGCCGCAGGGCTGGGTGGTGGGTCATCTGACGCAGCTGCGACCATATGGGGCTTGCAGGAATATTGGGGACTCAGCCGTGATACGCCTTATTTGTGGCCACTTCTAACTCGGTTGGGTGCAGACGTGCCGATGTGCCTACATTGTCAACCTCAAGTTGTAAAAGGAATAGGAGAAGAACTCGGCTCTGCCCTGTTAATGCCGGAAATCCCTGTCCTGCTGGTCAATCCCCTGCAAAGCTGCTCAACTACAGATGTGTTTTTGCGTGGTGCAAATAAAGTCTTTAAAGACAATATCGACGTACCCGCCGATTTTTCTTCCGTCTTTGAACTGATCGCGTTTTTGCAAAAATGCAATAATGATCTTTTTGACGGTGCAGTCTCTCTTCTGCCGGAAATCAGCAACATTATGGCTGCACTTGAAACACAGAAAAATTGCCTTTTTGCGCGTATGAGCGGCTCCGGCGCAAGCTGTTTTGGATTATTCGAAACCATGAATGAGGCGGAAAAAGCCGCAAAAATTATCGTCAAGGATAATCCTGATTGGTGGGTAAAGCTCGCATGGCTGAACCGGCCTGAGCGCTATTGAGGTTTAGGATCAGGACCTAGAACGGACACGGTGATTCAAACCAGACTTGTTCCCCACCCTTTGGATGGTGAATCATAAGCTTATAGGCATGCAATAAAAGCCGCGGAGCGCAGGCGCGAGCCTGATTATGCGCATAAAATTCGTCACCTAGAATGGGATGATTCAACTCCATCATATGAACACGTAATTGATGCGAGCGTCCGGTATATGGGTATAGAGCTACACGCGTAACAGGGTAGTCTTTTCCTTTAATACTTATATG
>JAGLKL010000061.1 GCA_023141075.1 Alphaproteobacteria bacterium | reverse complement strand
AAATTGGGGAGGGTTTTGCCCTCACACGGAAAGAGGTTTTGCATCAACCCTTTTTTATGATCCTTCAGCACCTCGACCTTTTGTGCCTGCGCCTCGATCAATTCATCGGTGGACGACAAACAATCCGCAATTTTTTGTTGTTCCTCAGTTTCAGGAGGCAACGGTATCGAGAATGAACGAATCTGAGCAAAATTAAGGCCTTCTCTATTTCCACCCGCTTGAAAACTATCAATTTGTCTTTGGCCGCTATTCGAAAGAATAAATTGATTCAGAAAAAATGGATTTAATTTCTTTAACTCTGTTCGAATAATACACACATGTTGATTAACATTTCCGCCTTTTATTTGTAAGTTAGCTACCGTGCACCTACCAATGGAAGCTCCTGTGATATTCAAGAGTACGTCATCCTCTTCGATTTCTGTAGCAGAGAATGTTAAATGTGTTGCTTCATCAATATAAACCACATCCTCCAGCATCAACTGTCCCCAGCCAATATTCTGACTTCGAACAAAAGGCCGTCCTTCGTTCTTGTAATTTTTATTGCCGCCTTTCGGTGTAATTCCACTCCCTACTTTCTTCGTCTGATTACCAACTGACTCTGTATTCCACTCCCCAGCATCTCGAAACTCAGGAAAGCGGAGCTTTGGCAGTAATTGTTTTTGATTATCCTTCGCCATCTTATTCCAGTCCATCAGGGTTTTTTAGAGCTTTTTTCTCTGCGGATGTTAATCGGCGTTCTACCTTTTTAATGTCTTCAGCCGGGGGCAGGCTTTCTGGGCGTATTCCTCGATTAAGCAGGGTTTCTCGAACGGCTTGATTATTCGTGACATGCTCCCGCGATATTTGCGGTTCACTGCCCATATTTTGCTCTCGTGCATTGTGAATGGTAATTTCGGTGGCAAAATCTTTGGCTTTTAAAATAATAGTGGGGGCAAAATCCGCCAGTGGGCGAGTGTTTGGCACCTTCCATTGCGCTTTCATGGCTTTGGTGTTTTTACCAAACAGGGCTTGATCGCCTTTGCTGCGGATCATTCCAAAATTTTTATTGCCGCCTGTTTGTTCATAAATAGTGTCGGATAGCTCTTTTTCCGTCGCGGTTAGTTTTTTACGGGCTGAAATTCGTTCTGCCTCAAGTAAACGTTGCTCAATCAGTTCTGCTTTGCGGGTTTGCATCGCAAAGTAAGTTTGAGCAAAGGCAATTTCCTGTTTCGCAGGGTCTCCATTTTGGGCAATCAGATAACAGGCATAACGCGTTAGCATGATGTCACTGATTTCTCGCTGAGAGCCAGAGCCTAATTCGACCATTTTCCTGACGTCGGGAAAATGGTCTGTAACAGTATGCTCAGACACTTCACAAGCTGTTTTTGCTTTGGAAATTACATTTAGGAAATTTTCCCATTTCGCATAGCCAAGCAAATGCTGTATATCTCGGGCAAGCCAGTATTCTATGCCGTTTTCTGTTTGTTGCGCATGCCCTTCAAAAGATTCAGTCATCATATGAATTAAATCATTTTGCATTATTTTTATTCCTTTTATTATTCATATGCGCTTAACCCCGAAATATCGCGCCCGTGAGCAAGCTTATGGAGCAGAGGGATAAGATCTTCCATTAAAGCCAGTTTCTTTTTCGTACGGTCTTTCCAGCCCAATCCTAATGGGACGAGCAAATCACTGAGCTGTTCATCATCAAAAATCATCCGCTGTAAAATGAGGCCTACAAATTTTTGTAGGGCACCTGCTTCTACACCATGATTGCTCGCAATTTCAGCGAGCTGAGTGGCATTTTTTTCAGATTTGAAGGTTTCATACCCTTGGCGAATATCTTTTTCCTTCAAGCCTTCTCCAGCTTGCAATGTGTTGATATATGCGGTGATATCTTCACCTTCATCCATAAATTTAGCATCGGATTGAATCAATCCAACCAGCTGCGCACGAGTCATTTTTTGCTTGCCCGGTGCCTCTTGTGAATAACGTGCAATCAACTCCATGATATAATCGTAATCAATAACGGAAGAAGAAAAAAGTACGAATTCAAAGTCCAGTTCTTGAACTTCTGGCGAGGCATTATCTCCGCCTTTATCCCGCTGTGCCTTTAGGCGCTGGGCTGTCTCAATATAAACGCCTTTGAACCCTTGTAATTGTTCTTTGGGAACAATCTGCTCAATTGTTTCTTTATTTTCTTCTGTCAGGTCGGTGTATTGATCAAGCTGTGTTTTAAGGCGCTGCACATCCTTAAACAAATTGATAAATTGAGCGCGTGCAGTATCGCCCTTAAGGTTTGGCACTTCTTCGGGAGCACTTTCTAATCCTTGTGATTTCATAAATTCATTTAATTTTTTAACCGCACTATCAAGGGTTTTGATAACTACGGGCGCTTGATCAACCAACCAGACTTTCCTCGCTTTTTCATCTTTCGCATCAGAAAATAGTACAATAGCAGAGTCAACGGCATCTTGCTGTTGGCGAAAATCAAGAATATTTCCGTAAGGCTTACTGTCATTCAACACACGATTGGTGCGTGAAAATGCTTGAATTAACCCATGGTATTTTAGATTTTTATCCACGTAGAGCGTATTTAGGAATTTAGAATCAAAACCAGTCAAAAGCATATCCACAACGATAGTCACATCGATTTTTTCTTCATGAGATAAATCTTTGTTTGGGTATTGCTGATCTTTGATACGCTTTTGCACATCTTGGTAATAAAGATCAAATTCATTGATGCTGTGATTTGTTTTATAGTTATCATTATAGTCAGCGATAATGGCCTTTAGAGCGATTTTCTTTTTATTTGGCTCTACAGCATTATCGGATTTTTCCTGAGGTAAATCCTCCTGTAATTGCTTTACATCTTTGTTGCCTTCAGCAGGTGGCGAGAAGACACAAGCGATGTTTAGAGGTCTAAAGTCAGAATTATCCTGCACCTTCTCACCTTGAATTTCTTCAAACAGGGCATGATAGGCAATAGCATCATTGATAGAAGCAACTGCCAGAACGGCATTAAATTTGCGCCCTGCAGTAGCCGCATCATGTTTTTCTAACATGGCTTCAACAATTGCCTTCTTAGCCAACGTCTCACCTGATTTAGGCTTGTTTTTCCCTTCAGGCTTGAAATAGTCGATATGAAAACGAAGAACGTTACGATCTTCGATAGCATGGGTGATTGTGTAGGCATGCAATTGCTTCTGGAAGATATCCTCTGTTGTTTTATAGGTGGCTTGCTGACCTTCTATTTGCTGATAAATCGCGTTTCTTTCGGAAATAGGCGTGCCCGTAAATCCAAATAACTGAGCATTATGGAAAAACTCTTTAATGGCTTTATGATTTTCTCCAAATTGTGAGCGGTGGCATTCATCAAAGATAAAAACTATGCGTTTGTCGCTCAAAGGCTTTAATTGTTCTTTGTAGTTTTTCTTATTACTGCCATCTAGCGCCAAGCCAAGCTTTTGGATAGTGGTCACAATCACTTTATCGGCGTAATCATCAGATAGCAGACGTTGCACTAAAGCTCTTGTATTCGTATTTTCCTCAACACAACCTTCTTGAAATCGATTAAACTCTTCGCGTGTTTGTCGATCAAGGTCTTTACGATCTACAACGAATAGGCATTTTTCAATATCTGGATTATCCTTAAGCAAGGTAGATGCTTTAAAAGATGTAAGTGTTTTACCGCTGCCTGTGGTGTGCCAAATATACCCATTGCCACAATTTTGATCAATACAATCTACAATAGCCTTGACAGCATAAATCTGATACGGGCGCATCATCATTAGCTTCTGCTCGCTGGCCACCAAAACCATGTAGCGGCTGATCATCTGACCCAGAGTGCATTTAGCAAGAAACTTATCAGCAAAATTATCCAATTGTATAATCTTTTTGTTGTCTTCTCCTGCAAATTGGTAAAGAGGTAGAAAACGCTCGTCAGCATTAAAGCTAAAATGTTGGCTGTTATTATTAGCAAAGTACCAAGTGTCACTACGGTTGCTAACAATGAAAAGTTGCAGAAAACACATCAGAGTTTTACTGTAGCCATTGCCGGGATCATTCTTGTAATCAACAATCTGTTGCATAGCTCGGCGCGAACTAATGGCTAGAGTTTTTAGTTCGATTTGAACCGTCGGAACACCATTAATCAACAAGATGACATCATAGCGGTGGTGGCTATTGTCGGTATTCATGCGAAGCTGGTTAACCACTTCAAATGTATTTTTGCACCAGTCTTTAATATTAACCAAAGTATAGAAAAGTGGTGTGCCGTCATCACGTTCAAAATCATTGCGTTCACGTAGAGTACTGGCCGCTTTAAAGACATCAGGTGTAATAATCTGCTCTAATAAACGTGAAAATTCTCCATCAGTAAGTTTAACCTTATTGAGTTCCTCAAATTTTTGGCGAAAGTTTAACTCCAGAGAAGCTTTATCCCTAATATTATCGCGATAATCATATTTAAGATCAGTTAGTTTGTTGATTAAATCTTGTTCAATTTTTTGTTCAGTCATAAATAGTTTGTGCCCTGTTCTACAGCAAAGCCTCCACGACAATATCTTGCCGCTCCAGCGAGATAAACTCTTCTAATTGTTGTTTTATCCCGTTTAAGATCAAAAAGCGAGGGCAGGTTGTGCTATTTTCCAAAAGTTTAGTATCAGCCTTTAATCTATACCATTGATGGTTTTTTAAACCCAGCGCCATCCTTGCACCACGCACGCCCAGATTCTGGCAGACGGCGATAAAGCCGATCAGTTCCATGATTTTGCCGGGGCGCTTTTTGGGAAATGCGGAATGTAAAGCATGGACAAGGCGCTCAATATCTTTTGTATCAATATTCATCAAATAAAGCCCGTTTGTTATAGTTTTCCAGTAATGCAACAAAACAGCACGGGAAAGAGTAGCATTGAATAATTCATCAAACGTACAGCTTTGCGTAAATCCCAGCGTCTTGAACAGCGGCCTAATTTTTTTGGCTGTCAGTCGGATTTCAAAGCGCAGCACTTCCGGCTTACGTTTATCAATAAACAGGTCGGCCATATCGCCATAGTCGGTTTCCATACCGCGTTTTGCACCGTATTTTTTGGCTTGCTCCAAATCCTTGACTTTATCATATAACGCAATTTCATAGGAGCTGGCATGGTATTTGACCATTTGCCCACCATTGCGAAAATCGGTCTGGGTCAAATCCAGCTTAGTAGATAAATCCAGTTTTTCAAGCGCCTGTATCAGCAAAAAACAGGGAGTGCTGCGTTCCAATAAAATATTCTTGCTATAATGGATGGTGCTAACTTTTGCGTAGCGCAGAGATTCATAAGGCACTTCAATGCCCATATCTGAAAGCGCTCTGTGCAACGCAGTCAAAACGATTTCCAGATCATTTTGCCTTTCAATTCTTCAAAGTTATTACCAAAGACCAGCTTCGGTGCAGAAAACTCAATTCTAAGCCAGATAGCACGGGTACGTTCTGTATAAGGTTTTTTGAACAGGGTTAAGCGCGGTTTATAGCCCTTCGCCTTTTCCTTTTTCGTGGGATTATAAATAGCCTTCATCAATCCTTTATCCCCAACTATCGGATTATATACATTCCACGCATGGGGATGAAAACATTCCGGCTTTTTGATTTTAAAGTCATGCTCCGGCAGAGAAATCGCTATTGTATCCAGCATGATTATCAACTTTCTTCATTACATCGTTCAGTTTGTTTAAAACAGCATCTTCTATGGCCTTTCCGGCATCGCGATTGATAGGATGAAAAATATCTGCATTATGCATCCCCGTTCTTTTAGTGGGATAAGTCAGCCTGTATCCGTTGCCGTTCAACTTTTGGTGTATGCCGATGCTGCCCAGATACAACGCATCATTTATGACCAGCGAGGCAAAACCGATCAGACCATCACGTGGCTTAATAAGGACAATGTTTACTTCACTGATTTTCATGGTCAGAGCCTTTCTTTCTGTGGATTGTAAGAGGTTTTGGATGCTCGTTATCTTTGACTTCGTGCAGGCGGCGCTTTATAATTTGCCCATGCCTTGCGGCAGTCACTTCCCCCGGCAATTGGAGCTGGGCTGATCGTGACCACTGCAAGGTTTTTTCTTTGTCTGCGTATAGCAACCGTTCTTCTTCAATTTGTTCGATAAACCAACGAGTACGATTTTTTCCGTACACGCTGACAATCAGATTGACGTGGTGCTGTTTATGTCGCCGATCTGGATGAATAATGGCAATGATGGTATTTCCGTTTTTGTCTTTTGCATCGATCATGGCCACAATCGCGCCCGGTTCACTCGCTGACTTAAAAACCATGACAGGGCTATGCAGAAGAACGGGAAGTCTTTTAATGATGCTGACCGTCAAAGTATGTTTTGTGATAATTTTCTGCAAGGTTTGCTGCGTCATAATCAGTTTGAAACATGGAACACTAAGAGACAGATAAACACTGGGAATATCACCAAGTACCAAAACAAGGTCACGGGCTGCTTTTCCGGCAAGAACATCATCAACCTGTCTGAAAAATAGGGCATCAGTCATGACCAGCCCCGCTTTCCTGTCCTGTAAAGGAAACGACTTTTCCCCGCTCATTGATCTGAATAAGCAGGGACATAAAGCCGGTCAGATTGTGGAAAGCTTCGCCAGCTTCTGCGCGTGTAAGTTTCACATCTGTGCTATGGCGGTTCAGGGCTTCATGAAATTGATCAAAATTTTTCATTACGTGCTTCCAATTATTCATTGGAAGTGTCGCAAATCAGATGTGTGTGAATCGGTGTGTCAGCAGTGTGAAAATCGGTGTGAAATGAAGAAAAAATGAAAAAACCCGCACAATGGCAGGGCTTAGAGGTGGTTCTCCTGTTAATGAAATTTCAGCAGATTCCATTGTGGCACATTTGATGCCGTATGGGAGCCGTCCATACCATTACCCCTGAGACCTATGCTCAAAGTATGGCTTTACAGAAAGAACATGAAAATGTAGAAGAAATTTGCGCAATGGCGGCATAATTTTTGAAACAGGATTCTACCTTAAAATCTCCGCCAACCTGTCCAACAAAGTAGGATCATCTCTAACTAAACCGTAACCAAATCACCTGCTGTTTCCAGAGCCTCTTCGTCTGTAAGGCCGGTTACATTGTACAAATATGCAATCTGGACAAAGTTATCAGCACCGCCATCCGCATCAACATTGAGGTAAGAATTGGAACCGCTTTCTGTGATCTGGACAAAGTCCGTAATTGCATCTGTTAGCGGATCATAGCCGCTTAAGACATCAGAAATATCCAGCGCATCCCCATCAACCAGATTGAAGTCTTGGATGTTGTCACTGGCTGTGAAAGCAGAACCAGATTCAAACGCAAACGTATCTGCACCGCCCTGCCCATAGAGCATGTCTGCACCGCCACCGCCATAAAGCACATCATCGCCATTACCGCCATAAAGATAATCGCTACCATCCAGACCATAGAGCACATCATTCTGGCTCGTTGCAGTAATGCTGTCAGCTCCTGCAGTTCCGGTGAATATGTAGTCAGATGTTAGGCTTATTGTCGTTCCATCATCGAGCAAAATGCTTTC
>JAGLKL010000060.1 GCA_023141075.1 Alphaproteobacteria bacterium | reverse complement strand
CAGATTATCGCACATATTCTATAACTCCGGCATTTGCTCATAGCATATCACCAAAGCAGCAGGTGCAGTTCGGCTGGTTGTTCAATCGTTATCAATCTTTGGAAAACAGCAGCCAACGTGTTAATACGAACGGCCCGTCTGTTAGTTGGACATATGTCTTCAGGCCTTACCTGTCCTTAAAACTATCGGGTAGTTTGCTTAAAACGAGATATTACGGATACACAGGCGCTACGCAACGAGATGACGATTATACGCCGACATATTCATCTGTTCTTAATTATACAGATGATAATAACGCCTTGGTGCTGTCTATGATAAAGGCCAGACACCCATACGCAAACGGAACTGAAAGTTATCTTACGACGTATGCTCTGCAAGATATATATAACGTAAACCGGAACCTCTCGTTGAATTTTGGGGCAGATTATCAGGACGCAAAGCAACCTCCGCTTTCTACCGACTCTCTGGATTCGACTTGGAGTGTGATTGCCGGAGCTTCATATAAAGTATCCAGAAATTGGGACATGACAGCATCCTACAAACACAAGGAACAAACGTTAGTAACCAATAATAATACGGCGGCTCAGGATATCGTGAAACTTGGCCTGTCACGTGATTTTCAAGGTAACTAACAATAGTCCAGAGGCAAAAAATCACATGAAAAAAGCGTTCTTACTCTATGAATCGGTTGAAAAAAGATATAAAAATGTCAAATAAAAAACTTATCTACACAGTTATTCTTAAAGGACAAAAAAGACCATAATGACAGATATATACCTTTTAGAATATGCATCAGTTTTATGGCGTCGCAGACAACTGTTCCTTGCTGTCTTTTTTCTTGTATTTGTTGCCTCCATTATTTTTGCTTTGAACTGGGGGAACTACAGGGCTATTGCAACAGTAGAAGTGGCTCCGCCGGAGATATCTGTTGATGTTGTTGAAATGACCAAGCACAACAGCGATACAATACAGACTATGGCCGATTTACAAATCAGCCGTTTGAAACAAAAGGTCTTATCGACAAATTCACTGGCAGAAATTATCACACGGCTCAACTTGTATCCTGCACAAAGAAAGCGCATTCCAATAGCCTATATTGCGGAATCAATGAGAGGGAATATAAATCTGGAGTTGGTCAGTACATCTCTTGCCAATCCGGCCAGTGCACAAAAAGTTTCTGCTTTGCAGCTTTCAGCCATCGCATTTATTATAAGTTTTAAATACATCGACCCTTATCTTGCACAGCAAACCGTAAACGAGCTTGTTTCGCGTTTTCTTGATGAAGACATTAAGGAACGAAGAAACAGGGCCAAGAAAACGTCTGCGTTTTTGCAAAGCCAGATAGACGTACTCACAAAATCTCTGGTTGAACAGGAAACAAAAATAGCGGAATTCAGAGCTATAAACGGCGATATTCGTCCTGATGCTTTAGTCTTTAACCAGCAGGCCAGCATAGCAATAGCATCGCGCTTACACGCTGTTCAAAGTGAAATCATGGCAAATATGGGTCTAATAGGGACGTTACGCGCCCAGCTTGCTAAAACTGATCCTTATGTCAGGATTTCCGAGGATGGAGACATTCTGACAACGCCATATATGCAGCTTAAAATGCTTAAGTCCCAATATACAACATTGACGGCCAAATACGGTGCTGAGCATCCTGATGTTGTAAAAGTTCGTAGGCAGATTGATGCCATGGAAAGAAATCTTGATCCATCAAGTCTGACAGCAGGCTTAAGGACGGAGATCGAGGACGTACAGACCCGGATTTATAAAATGCAGGACACCTACAGTGCAAAACATCCGGACATGGTTTCCCTGAAAAGACAGAAGACAAAGCTGGAAAAACAGATGAAGTCTTTGGAAAAAGCCCGGAAAGAGAAAAAGGGAGGCAATTTTTCTACAGAAGCAAAAAGCGATGCGGATAATCCGACATACTTACAGATCATGGCTCAGATTGAAGCGGCAGAAAAAAAACAGACAGCGCTTAAAGACCAAAGGGATGAAGTCAAAAAACAGCAGGAAGAATATTCTTATGCGATCACAGAAAACCCTGAAGCTGAGAAAAAGCTGGCTGCACTGGCGCGCGATTACGATAATTCGATCATCTTGTATCGCGAGCTCAAAGCGAAAAAGCTGGCTTCCGATATCTCTGAGACAATAGAACAGGGACGTATCGGCCAGAGACTGACCGTGATTAACGCACCGGAACTGCCACTAAAAACATCGCCCTCTCGGAAAATATTTATCTCTGCCGGCTTCATTTTTGCCTTAATCTGCGCTACCGGCAGTGTCATTATTCATCAAATTTTGGGTAGCAGCGTTATGGGGGTGTATCATCTGGAATCCATTGTCGGTGTCTCGCCTTTAGCAACCGTCCCACATATCCGGTCATTGGAGGAAAAACTAATATCCAGACGCTTATATTCAAAAATTATCGCCATCGCATTTATTACCCTGATGGCATTAATAGCGATGTTCTTTTTCTTTGTAATGCCTTTAGATGTGTTCCTGATCTTAATATCGCAACGCATGGGACTTTAATAAGACTGCATTCCAGCAGAAAAAATCGGCAAATATAAACGCTAATGAAAAATACGAAAAAATGAACAAGACCCTTAAAAAAACAGTATCACGGTCTAAAACCGCATTAGCGCAGGAAGATAAAATTGCGCTCGCGGAGTTTAAAAACACACTGGATCGTAATCATATTATTTCCCACAGGCTGCGCAGTAAGGAAGCGGATACGTTCCGATTTTTAAGAACCCAGATATTACAGACGATGAGCAAATACGGCCTGAAGTCTCTGGCCATTAGCAGCCCCAGATACAGCGATGGAAAATCCACAATAGCGGCAAATTTATGCATCAGTATCGCCCAAGACCTCAAACAAACAGTGTTGTTGGTTGATGTAGATCTGCGCAGCCCATCTCTTGATAGGTTATTGGGTCTCGATCCGGATAAAGGCCTGACGGATTTCTTGGTTGGCAAGGCAAAAGTGGAAGAGTGTCTGATTCGTACGCCATTTAAGCGCTTTTCTCTTTTTCCGGCTGGCACGGCCATTGAGCAGTCATCCGAAACGCTGGGTTCGCCCCAGATGGAAAAACTCGCTGATGAGCTCAAATCCAGATATAAAGACCGCATGATCGTTTATGATATGCCCCCGCTGCTTGAGCAAGACGACCCTCTTGTCTTCCTCCCTCATGTTGATTGCTTCCTTCTGATCGTCAGGGAAGGTGTTACTACCACAGATGAAATCAAGCGCAGCCTCAGTATCTTAGAGTCTGCTCAGGTCATCGGCGTTGTCCTGAATTCAGTGAGTTAGGGTCAGAACCTGTTAATTATATTCATTCTGCGGCCACATAATCGTGTCGTATCGTTTTATTATTCTTCGCCGTAGAAATCCTTGAACCACGCCACGTATTTGGGAATCCCCTCATCAATAGAGGTGGTGGGTTTGTAGCCGGTCAGCTTCGTAGTTTCATCTATATCAGCGTATGTTTCTTTTACATCACCGGCTTGCATGGGCAATAACTCTATGTCTGCTTTTTTGCCGAGAGCTTTTTCAATCGCGCCGACATAATCCATCAGATTTTCTGCCTTGTTGTTACCGATGTTCAAGATGCGGTAAGGGATGCCTTCGTCGTTTTCTCTTTTCGGCGGAGTCTCCAGAACGGCTAAAACGCCGGAGACAATATCATCAATATAAGTAAAATCGCGTTTCATATCACCATTATTAAAGATTGGGACTTTTTTATCTTTAATGATGGCATCTGTGAAGATGTAGGGCGACATATCGGGGCGTCCCCACGGGCCGTATACAGTAAAAAAACGCAAGCTTGTCTGGGGAATACCGTAAAGGTGGCTATAGCTGTGGCTCATCAGTTCTCCGCTGCGCTTGGTAGCTGCGTAAAGTGAAACAGGCTGATCTACCCTGTCCTCGACGGCATAGGGTAGTTTTTTGTTTTTGCCGTAAACTGATGAGGAACTGGCAAAGACCAAATGTTCAAAACCTTCAGTGTGACGACATAATTCCAATATATTCAAATGCCCTACAAGATTACTTTGAACATAAGTATGAGGGTTTTTGAGGGAGTAACGAACGCCTGCCTGTGCAGCAAGATGTATGACTTGTTTGAAGGGTCCGTGCTCTTTCCAGAGTTTTTCCATCCCTTCAAAATTGGCAATGTCTTCTTTGATAAAGGTGAAGTCTTTGAAATTATCGAGTTCGCGCAAACGTGCTTGTTTTAAAGACACATCGTAATAATCGTTGAGATTATCAACTCCAACCACATGCGCACCGGCCTGAAGCAACCTGAGCACTGTATGAAATCCGATAAACCCTGCCGCTCCCGTGACTAAGATAGGTTCTGCCATATTATATTTTTTCCAAAGACTTTAGCTTGAGGGGTTATAAACGATTAGGATGTTATAATCCAGTCCTGTTAACCTGAATTATTATGTTATTCCACCGTTACAGATTTAGCCAGATTTCGCGGCTGATCAACGTCTGTGCCTTTAATCACGGCGATATGATAGGCCAGGAGTTGCACCGGGATGGAGTAAAGGATCGGAGCGACGAATGGGTGCACGGCTCCCAACGCCACACGCCAAGATGATTGTTCCTTGAGACGGTGTGCACCTTTAATATCGGAGATCAGGAAAACTTTTCCTCCACGCGCAACTGTTTCCTGAATATTGGAAACGTTTTTCTCAAACAGAGAATCGTTTTCCGGTGCGACCACGACAATGGGCACGCATTCATCAATTAAGGCAATGGGCCCGTGTTTCATCTCTCCAGAGGCATAACCTTCGGCGTGAATATAGGAGATTTCCTTGAGCTTAAGCGCTCCTTCCAGTGCAATCGGGTAGAGGCTGCCGCGCCCCAGATAAAGCACGTCATTTGCCTCAGCAATGTCTTTGGCAATCGTTTGAATGGCTTCATCGTGCTGGAGAATATCTGCGGCAATTTTTGGGACATGGCGCAGAGCCTTAGCCATTTCGCTCTCATGTTTCTCATCAATCGTGCCCAATTTTCGAGCAGTTGCCAGAGCCATACAAGCCAGTGTGGTAAGCTGGGTCGTGAAAGCTTTGGTTGAGGCAACGCCGATTTCCGGCCCGGCCAAAGTATGAAGCACGTGATCGGACTCGCGTTCAATCGTGCTTTCGATGGTGTTAACGATAGAGATGATTGTTTGACCCTCGCGTTTGCAATAACGCAAAGCTTCGAGCGTATCGAGGGTTTCACCGGATTGCGAGATAAACAGCGCAATTCCGCCTTCGGGCATAGGCGCTTCACGGTAACGAAACTCGCTGGCAACATCGATTTCACAAGGGATGCGGGCGATTTGTTCAAACCAGTATTTTGCCACCATGCAGGCATAATAGGCCGTACCACAGGCTATGAGCGTAAGACGCGGAGCTTTGGTGATTGTTTCCAACACCTCCTTTGGCACGGTAATTTTGCCGGTTGCCGCATTAACATAGGCATTGAGGGTCTGACCAATGACAGAGGGTTGCTCATAGATTTCCTTGAGCATGAAGTGACGATATTCGCCCTTACCTATTGTTGCACCGGATTGCTCGGTAATGCGCACAGAGCGATGTACTTTGTTCTTTTTGCTATCATAAATTTGTGCATCTGTTTTATTAACAACGACGCGATCACCATCTTCCAGAAAGCATATTTTTTTAGTCAGCGGTGCAAGCGCGTAGGAATCAGACGCGACAAACATTTCGCCTTCACCGTATCCTACAGCCAAGGGTGTGCCTTGGCGGCATCCGACCATAACATCATAATGTCCGGCAAAAATCATAACCAGCGCATAAGCCCCTTCTAAGCGATCCATGGCGGCATTTGCGGCGTCAACAGGGTCTTGTCCCTGATTGATATAGTGTGTTACCAGATGCACAATGACTTCGGTATCAGTATCAGTTTCAAATTTGCAGTCCTGCCCCTCTAGCTCAGCCTTGAGCGTAATATAATTCTCGATTATCCCGTTATGCACGACCGCAACTTTTTCGGTGGCATGAGGATGCGCGTTTCGTTCATTCGGCAAACCATGGGTGGCCCATCGCGTATGACCTATACCAACTGTGCCTTTGAGCGGTGTTTCACTTATTTTTTGCGTAAGGTTGGAAAGCTTACCTTCTGCACGGCGGCAGTCAATGTGTCCATTGGACAAAGTGGCGATTCCTGCTGAATCATAACCGCGATATTCAAGACGCTTTAATCCTTCCAATAATAGCGGAGCAACCTCTTTTTCTCCGATAATGCCGAAAATTCCACACATATGATTTGATAGTCCTTGTTTTTATTATTTTGTTTGATTATTTCCCTGCCGATGAGGATTAATCTTATCCTCTCATAGCGTGGTTTCAAGTCACGAAACTTTTCGAATTGTTTCAATGTCTTCTCCGTTCAGATACGGGTAGCGCAATGTCATTGTTTTTGTTTTTCCTGAAGTCGTCTGGATTTCTTCGGTGACCCCACGATCACGGCGCATTTCATCAAAGCCGCATAAATGCAGGACAGATAACGGATGATGCGGTAAGGATGGCTCAACAAACATCTCCTGCTTTTCGTCCCAATGCGGCGCTATTTCGCACAGCCAGTTGCACCATGAGGGCAGAAATTCTGCTTTGTAGCCATCAAGGTGTACGAGCATTCCCAGAGAAAGCTGCTCAGCAGTGAAAATGCGGCCTTTTATTAGAGCTTTTGTTATGAGTTCCTGCCAAGCTTGCCAGTGTGGCGCATCACCGCGTAAGGCGAATATCCCGGCATTAAGAAGGGGACGGGCACAAAGCTGACGAGCGATTTCACCGGAAAAAGCACGGCGTGCGTTGGAATAATAAAAACTGCGCACTTTTTTTACAAAGGGGCCAAGCCATTCCACGCGTATGGTTTTTTGCATATTGCGGTCGACTTGCGGGCATATGGCCAAGGCTTGTTTTTGTGCACCGCGAATCAACAGATCTACGGCTTCCTCAGTTTGCAGCCACGTATCGCAATCCATCCAGATATACAAGTCATAGCCCGGAAATATCTTTGGAATAAACGGACGGCAAACGCAGGATTTCAGGTAATTACGTCCACGTATTTTCCAGTCCGGGATTTTACACGGCCAGTCAGGGGCAATGATTTTGCAACCCATTTGCTTCAGTTTTGTGCATTGTTGCAGTTCTAACCCTGCATCAAAAATACAGATATCTTTATCCGAAAGAGAAGAGAATCGCCGCAGCGAAGCAACCCATTCGATCAGCAAAGGGAAATAATTTTTATCTGCCGAAGAGACAAAAGCAATTTTTTTACCGGAGTTTGTTTTGTCTTGGTCTTTAGGGTCTAAACCCACAGCTTTTATCCATTCTTTTTACTTTTGCGTTTACGGTGGAGCGCCGCCCATCCTTTTGTCACTTTTACTTCAGACCGTCCCACAGATAAAGCGTCTGCCGGAACGTCCCTAGTAATGGTTGATCCTGCGGCAACAAATGAGCCACTGTCCAGAGAAACCGGTGCGACCAGATTCACATTGCTGCCAATCATAACCCCATCACCGATTATGGTCTGGTGTTTTTCAAAACCATCGTAATTGACTGTTATCGCGCCACAACCAAAATTTACATCGGTGCCCATGTGTGTATCACCTACATAAGCCAGATGAGAGATTTTTGAACCGTCCCCAACAAC
>JAGLKL010000006.1 GCA_023141075.1 Alphaproteobacteria bacterium | reverse complement strand
ATTGATTCTGCTCTGGAAAAACATGCCATGTTTTTATGCGGGCAAATAGGGGGCTTGCGCGTAAACTTCAGATATAAAAACTTATCCGGACTTAATTTCAAAGGGGCAGATATCTCGCAAGCCGACTTTACCGGCTCTTCACTGGTCGGAGCAGACCTTTCCCTTTGCATCTTGCGTAGTGCTTGCTTTTTCGGCTGCAATTTGAGTGATTGCGATCTTTCTCATGCCGACCTGACTCGAACCGATTTGCGTGGTGCGTGCCTGTCAGGAACAAACCTTTCCGGCGTAAGCCTTGTACAAGCCGATATGCGTGAAGGCATTATCATGCAAAAAGGTGAAAAAGGCGCTTTGGTCACACGCCTCAGAAATGCCGGTGAAGGTGCCAAAACCATTTTAACGGGAGCCAAACTCAATAATGCCGATCTCTCAGGGGCGCGTGCACGCAATGCCGATTTTTCTGAAACTGATATGTCGGGAGCCATTTCACGATATGCTGATCTGGCGCGTGCAATTTTTGTTGGGGCTAATCTTAGTAATGTTGATTTTACAGGATCGGATCTAACTCTATCGAATATGCACAATGCTATTATTTCAGGTATAAATCTCCGTGATACAGAAAAATTCGGTATCAACAATACCGAAACGCTTGATGACGAGATTGAGCGGTTTTCTCCTGATGATCCGGAGATAAGTCTGATAGAACAACTTGAAGAACACCAAGAATGGGTCAAATCTGCAGGTCGCCGTGGCCAACGCATGAACTTATCGGACTATGATCTGCGCAAGGTTCTAGACTTGCGGCTCTTCCCGTTAACAGCCCTTCAAGCACAACATTCCTCTTTTGTCGGTATGGATCTTAACCATGCCTTGATGCAAAGCGCAGTTCTTGATCATTCGGATTTTCGGGACTGTTACATGGATAATATAGACTTGCGTGGCTCATCTTTAAAAAACGTTAAAATGACGCGTGTACATATGCGTTATGCGCGTTTAAATCCCCTGCTCTTTGAAGGTTTAATAAAAAAGCGCGTGCACCGTGTGGACTTAAGTGGGGCTGACTTGCGTTATTCCGATTTGCAATACAGTGATTTGCGCGATTGTATTATGATGGGAGTCGATCTCACCGGGACTGATCTCACAGGCGCTGATTTACGCCGTACAGATTTCACAGGTGCCCAGTTGGTAGGAACCGTTTTCACAGACGCAGATCTATCGGACGCTATTTTTGACAAGGGAATAAATCCTGATACCTAAATCCCTGTCTTTGCCTAAACCTATTCTTGCCTAAAGGCAAAATTAGACGTTATAGTTCCTTTTATGCGCATTCGATATTTGCCAGAAACCCTGATTAACCAGATCGCTGCCGGTGAGGTTGTTGAGCGCCCTGCTGCTGTGGTCAAGGAACTGGTAGAAAATGCACTGGATGCGGGTGCCAGCGCTATAGATGTCGATATCACCGAAGGCGGCAAAGCTAAAATTGTTATTAACGATAATGGCTGCGGAATGTCGGATAATGAAGTCGAGGCAGCGCTGGACAGGCATGCAACGTCCAAGCTCCCGGATGATGATTTGCTGCATATCAAGCATCTTGGTTTTCGCGGGGAAGCTCTGGCCTCCATAGCTGCTGTGGCAAAAATCAACATCAAAACCCATGATGCAAGCAGTGGGGAAAGCTGGGAAATCTTTTGCGAGGGCGGGGAAAAAGCAAAGGTGAAACCTTGCGCCCATCCCAAAGGTACACGCATTGAGGTTGCCGATTTATTCTATGCTACGCCTGCGCGGCTTAAATTCCAGAAAAGTGAACGCGCCGAATATAGCGCAATAAAAGATGCTCTCAGCCGTCTGGCTATGGCTTACCCGAATGTGGCTTTTTCGCTGACTCATAACGGGTCACGTAAATTGAATTTAAGTGCGGTTTTGGATGCGCAAAGCCGCCTAAGTGCCGTTTTGGGAAAAGATTTTGGTGAAAACTCCATGGTGCTTGAGGCCGAGCGCGAAAGTATCAAACTTTCCGGTTATGCAGGCCTGCCGACTTATCACCGGGGCACTACCCGTTATCAATATCTTTTTGTTAATGGGCGTGTTGTAAAAGATCGGCTTTTGCATGGCTGTGTTCGCGCCGCTTATGCTGATGTGTTGCACCGTGACCGCCATCCGGTGGTGGCGTTATTTCTGGAATTGCCTTCCGATGAGGTGGACGTGAATGTTCATCCGGCCAAAGCGGAGGTGCGTTTTCGTAATCCGCAGCTTGTGCGAGGGCTGATTATCAGCGCACTCAAACACGCTATTATGGAAGGCGGATATAAAACGGCGGGCACGGTTGGCGAGCAGACATTGCAGGCTTTGCATCAAAGCGGTCTAAGTAACTACGCTCCATCGCTGCCGCTTCATCGTGGCCGGTCAAGAGCTGTTCCCTACGCCTCCTATGCGACCAGCCGGCACGTGCACACCAATCAGGCGCTTTATGAACCTACACAGATTGCTTATGATATAGACCCAACGGCCAGAGTTGAGGAAGTTCCGGCGTATGATCCACAGCATGAAGAGGCGCTGCAAAATCATCCCCTTGGCGCGGCCAGAGCGCAACTTCATGAAAATTATATTATTGCCCAGACGCCAGATGGCCTTGTTATTGTCGACCAGCATGCTGCGCATGAGCGCCTAGTGTATGAGCGCTTCAAATCACAAATGGAAAAGACCGGCATAGAAAAACAAGGGCTGCTCACTCCCGATATTATTGAGATGGAAGAAAATGATGCCGAGCAATTATTGGAACATGCCGAGGCATTTGCCAAGCTCGGCCTTGATATAGAACCTTTCGGTGTTGGTACTATAGCTATACAAAGCGTCCCTGCCTTGCTGGCCGGACGGCTGAATACCAAAGAACTGCTTTATAACCTGCTGGATGATCTGAAAGAATATGATAAAGCCACGCTTTTAGAGGAAAAGATTAACCATATCCTCTCAACAATGGCCTGTCATGGTTCTGTTCGCTCCGGGCGACGTCTAAACGCCGAGGAGATGAACGCCTTGCTGCGCCAGATGGAAGAAACTCCTTTATCCGGGCAATGCAATCATGGTCGGCCAACTTATATTCGTTTATCGTTAAAAGAGATTGAACGGTTGTTCTCACGGCGCTAAAGTAAAAAAGTGCTGATACCCAAATAATATAAAGACACAATGAACGACAAAAACACTTCCACGCAATCACAACAAAAGCAAGAAACCGGAAGATCGGAAAAGATTTCTGAATCAGGCCGCGGTATTCTATTATTCTTGTATCTGGTTTTTGGTACATCGTTTTTAATAGCCGTTGTGCCGGTCAGCTCGGTAAGCGTTTTTGCGCTTATGACTTGTATTTGCATCCTAGCCGCAATTTATACTTACCGCGTAAGAGGGGAAAAGGCCAAGAACAAGCTGGTCATAGCCCATACGACCTATATAATCCGTACATTCTGGCACGCCTGTCTGATCTTTATTATTTCCAGCTTTTTCGGACTTTTATATATGTTGGTGGCGGTAGAATACGGCCCTCTGGAAAAATGTGCCGATGCTATGTTTGATGCTGTATGTAACGGACATTTGCATGTTTTGTTAAAAATATTTGAGATTTGCGGCAACCTTCTTGTAGCAAAAAATAAAATGTGTTTGCAGATTGTAGGTTTTATTGCGTTTTCTCCAGTATTCCTATATGTTCTATGGCGTTGCGCAAGGGGGGGCATGCGGCTGGTGTTCGAAAAGCCGCAATCTGGCAAGTAAAATGCGTTTGTATAAAAACTGATATATAGGGCAAGTACATGAAAAATAAAGCGTTCTCCTTTTATGCCGGAGTGTTTCTGATATCCTCTATGGTCATGGCTTTGCAAATATTGCAGTCCCGCATATTTTCTGTGACATCTTGGTATCATTTATCTTTTCTTGTCATTTCTATGGCTATGTTTGGCCTGACACTTGGTGCGCTCAAAATATATAGCGGAGACGAGGAGGAACAAAGGCGCAATTATGGCCTGATCGCCCGCAAATATTCTATGGGATTTGGTTTTTTTATCCTTATTGCTCTTGTCACCCAGCTTTATGTGCCCTTCGTTTCTTCAAATACTATCAGAACACTGTTTACCCTGCCGATTAATGCTTTTGCCAGCGGTATGGCCTATTATTATGCCGGTGTGGTAATTACTGTGTGTTTGACACGCGCACCTTTCCCAATCGGTAGAACTTATGGTGTTGATCTTGTCGGTGCAGGGTTCGGTTGTCTCGCTGCGCTGTTTTTGATGGAAACCATAGATACACCTTCTGCCGTTTTGCTTTTATCCGGTGCGGCCTTTATCTGCGCCATGGCGTTTCCCGTAGAAGAAAGCGCTCCCAAAAATATCCGGATATGGCGTAAACAGTATAATCTGAAAAAGCTGGCCATCATTTTTATTTGTGTCGGTTTTGGTGCCGGAACCCTGAATACCATACTCCCAAGCCCTGTTTTTTATCCGCTTTGGATCAAAAGTAATTTCCTCAAAATGTCGGATATTGATTACGAAGGATGGAATTCTATTTCCCGCGTTACTGTGTTGAACGAGGAAGTCGGGTCACCTTTTGCATGGGGTCCCTCACCTTTATTCCCATATGATATCCAGTTACCGGGTAAGAAACTCATTATTGACGGAGATGCCGCAACACCGATCACTAAATTTGACGGTGATTTTGCCCAGCATAACTATCTTGAATATGACGTCACGAATATTGCATATTTCCTGCCAAATTTGAAAACAGCAGCCATTATCGGTGTTGGCGGAGGACGCGATTTACTCTCGGCAAAATATTTTGGTGTTGAGGAAGTCACAGCACTGGATGTTAATCCCGTGCAAATTCATTTGCTACGCGATCACCCGGAATATAGAGAATATGCAAATTTGTACAACCAGCCAGGCGTTACTATCCTGAACGAAGAGGCGCGGAGCTGGTTCAGGAAAAACACCGAAAAACTCGACATCGTGCAAATGAGTCTGATTGATACCTGGGCAGCAACAGGCGCCGGAGCCTTCGCTCTTTCAGAAAATGGGCTTTATACCGTTGAAGCATGGACCATTTTTATGAATGACCTTAGCGATCACGGCGTTTTTACCTTAAGCCGCTGGTCAGATACTGCGCAAGACGATAGTGGACGCGCCTTAAGCGTGGCTATGGCAACGCTCTTTAATCAGGGTGTTAAAGACGTGCGCCAGCATATTGCTTTGTTTAAATCCAGTTTCATTGCAACGTTGATCGTTAGTAAATCTCCGTTCACGCCTCAGCAACTTGCAGCATTGGAAAAGGCGGCAAATGAAAAACAATATGAAATCGTGATAATTCCCGGAAAAGAGATCTCTCCCGGTTTGCTCGCGGAATTGATTGAGGCCAAATCTTTGGATGATATAAAAGAGATGTCCGATAAAAGATTCTTTGATCTTACGCCTTCTACAGATATGCGCCCGTTCTTCTTTAATCAGGCGCCACTTACTAAGCCAATAAAAGTTATCAAACTGACTTATATGAACAAACAGCTTTTTCATGCCGGGCTCGGGCAGATTAAAGCAACATTTAATCTTTATATCATCATCCTTTTTTCATTTTTGATGGTCGGATTTGTAATCATTCGTCCCTTGCTTAAAACCGTCAAGAATAAAACCAGTCCGTTTATCTTGGCAGGAACTCTGTATTTTGTGCTAATCGGGCTTGGCTTTATGTTTATGGAGATTTCACTATTACAGGCGTTGGGAGTCTTTTTAGGACACCCGATTTACGGACTTAGCGTGGTACTGTTTAGTTTGATCCTCTCCGCAGGTATAGGCAGCTTTCTATCAGAAAAATTACCGCTGACGACCCTGCCCCGCCAGCTTTTCTGGTGTCTGCTCATCTTTTCATACGGCATAGCTATGTCGCGGATATTGCCCAATATGTTCCATGATTACGCGGAAGTTGATATCTTTACCCGCGTTTTGATCAGTATTGCCATTATGGCTCCGGCAGGTCTGTTGATGGGGTTTGGGTTCCCAACCGGTCTGCGCTTAACAGAAGTTTACGATGCGCGTGCGACCGCGTGGTTCTGGGGAATAAATGGTGCAGCCGGAGTATTGGGAAGCTCGTTGGCAATCGCCTTCAATATCGCTATGGGTATTGATAATACGTTGATTGTCGCCGGATCATGCTATGCGCTACTGAGTGTTGCGTTCATTGTCTTTCATGTTATTGGCAAAGACAAAATACCTGCTCAGGCATAGTGGTACCAAGCAGCTTCGTGTATGTTACGTCAAATAAAGACAATACGTTTCGCAAACCTTTAAGTCGCGCAAGCAAACTCGTTGCTTGTGTTCGCTTAAGGGGTCACGGCCATACTCATCTACGAGATAGAATTCATCCTTATAGTGCTCTTCAACAAAGCAGGCTTTAAAGACTTCGTCAGCTTCGGCCTTCCCTTCTATAAGTGCCAGCCCAAGCGCAAGAGACCCGGAAATCGGCACAGCAACCTGCAGCAGCGCGAAAATATCATCATTCATAGCTTCAACATGCGCAGCTATGGTTTCATGTAGTTCCGGAGGCTGTTTGAGAGCCCGGAGTCCCGTTGTCACTTGCAAAGAATGGCCGAAACGTTTTGCTATCCAGTCGCGCCACGCAGCCCAATGGCGTTCCTGCAAATCATAAAGCTCTTGCGGGTTTTCTGCCGGATAGCAAATCAGATCAGTATCGAGATATTTTAGCACCGCCTTATTCATGGCTTCCCGCTTTTTGGGTATCTGATCTATCCGGGTGCTCAATATCTGGGTAAATGGCATATTATCCGGGTTAATCTTCTCACCTTGCTGCGCCCATTCACGGACGATCTCCGTAGCAACCTGCTCATTTTGCGCATTAAGAGCCGCGCCGGATTTGGTTTTTACCGTGCGGCCATCAAGCAATATCGCGTAGCCTTCCGGCTTTTTTTCATGAGAAACCAGTTTATAAAAACGTTTCATCAATAGGTTATTCCTGCTGGGGTTTTTTGAGAGAGATATAAGATTCGCACGGTGCGCCTTTGCCGGATTTTCGCAGACTTGCCTTCACGAAATCATAGTGTTCTTTAGGCAAATCAATATTTCTTAAAGTTACTTTTGTCGAACGCTCAAAATGCAGGTCAAACAAGCTCTGGTCTTTGGTTACAGTGCTTTCTTTTATAGTGAATATTCCATCTTCGGTATCAAGTGCAAATGCCTCTATTGTGTCCTCGTCCAAGCTTCCTTCATTATCAAAGAACTCGCCGATTCCGCATCGTACCTGTATGCTTTGTTTCCCTGAAAGTTCTGAGGGAAGGTTATTTAGCCATGGACGCAGAAGGTCAATGTCAAGCGTTCCATCCTGTATAATAGAGATAATATATTCGCTCTTAGGTTCTTTTTGCAGCAACATCATCGCGGGCATCAATTTGCGATCATCTTTGCCGATAACAGTGCTAACGCGCAAACGCCCTGCTTCCTGAAGAACATCGAAGCTCAATGCTTCATAAAAAGCATCTCCCGCCTCAACATTGCTCAGGAATATATGAAGGTTTATATCATGCGTACCCAGAAAAGCCGGAGTGCCGTCCATGCGATGTATTACGCCTTCATAGCCCATAAGTTCGCGCAGACGGGTTAAAATGCTAAATATGCTTTCCTTTCCCAAGATATCGTCTATCACGAGTTTTTCGGATTTAATTTCTCCGGTAACCTGCGTCGGAGCACCATCTTTATGTGACATGTCCATCACGAGATCCGGTGAGATTATTGTACGTCCGTTTTGTATGTCCAACGTTCCTTTGAGCTTGATAAGCTTATCACCTAAAGATGAAATAAAGATATCGCCTTTTACAACCTTTTCCCCAGTGCGCAGCTCAAAATTCTCAACTTTCATGTGTTTTGACGAAACATGGTCATACACACCTTTGATATGAATATCAGCAAAATCAATAGCAAAGGGCGTTTTGGGAGCAAGAATATAAGTGTTTGTTCCTGTTATCGTTTTTTGCACTTCAAGCCCTGCTTCAACACTCCATGATTGCAGACCAATCTTGCCGTTTACACGAAGGGTGGCTTGCGTACTTTCCTGATCGTGATCTATAAACATCTTTTCGAGACTGAACTCATTGGGCATAAATACGCCTTTAATGGCAGAGAATTCCTCTACATAAAAATCTGTAATACGCGGAGAGCGCGTTGCAACATTCCAAAAAGGCATGCCGAGGCGGAATTGATCTACTGAAATCAACGGCACTTCATCTTCTTCTTTGGCATAAATACCGACATCTTCAATGTCTACAAGAACAGTGGGAAAAAAACCCATATGGTTTAATTTACCCAGCTTGACCGGACGCCCGGCAGAAATTTCACTGATGAAATGGCGCACACCGTCGTGCCAGACCTCACCATTTCCTCCCATATTTGCCAATACTGTAATAACAACCAGTGTGAGCGCTGTTACAAAAAATAATATTCTCAAGAGAAGCATAAACCATTCATAGGGTGTTCTTGTCTTTTTCTCTTTGGGTTCAAGAAGGTAAGAGTCTTCACTCATAAAATAAGCTTTCTTTTTTTGGCTTGTTTATTATGCACCCCATTATAGAGTGCGCTGGCGCTCAATCAAGCGCTTCGAACGGGTCTTGTTTATATTTATGATTAAAGCCCAGAGCCTTCCAGCTTTGCATCAGGTCGTTGGGTAGCGGCGCGGTAATATCAATGATACGTCCGGGCTTTAGCGGATGAGAAAATATCAAACGGTGTGCGTGTAAATGCAACCGCCGGGAAACATTCATTTCTCCAAGGTTCACATCAATACGTTTGCTTTCTTCGTCTTTGATTGCACGGTATTTGCGATCTCCCAGAATGCCGCAGCCTAACACTTTGGCAGCATGGACGCGAATCTGGTGAGTTCGGCCTGTACGCGGCCAAAAGGCTATAAAGGCCACTTCTCGCCCGGCGTTTTCTATTACTGCATATTCGGTGATGGCGGTCTTGCCTTCTTCCTCGTTGATTTCCATTTTCTCGTAATCGCCGCCGGATTTGAGGATTGGTGCTTTAATTGTACCTTCGTAACTTTCAGGAACTGGGGAAACTACTGCCCAGTAGATTTTTTTTATATCATGTTTCTTGAAAGCGTGTCCCAGAGCCCTTGCGGCCTTGGCTGAACGCGCAAGGAGCAGAACACCGCTGGTTTCTTTATCAATACGATGGACAAGGCGCGGTTTCACGCCTTCTTTATTTGCGAAGACCTCAAGCAATCCGTCTATATGGCGCTTTGTCTTTGTGCCGCCCTGTACGGCTAAATCACAAGGCTTATTCAGCGCTATGATGTCCTCGTCTTCGTAAATCACTAAAGAGTGCATAAAGGCGCGGTCTTTATCAGATATTTTGCCTTTTTCGGGGGCAAACGGTTTTGTTTTATCTGTCTGCATGACTGAAAGCGGGATTTTCACCTCCTGTCCTGCCTCAAGGCGCATATCAGGTTTTGCACGTTTGCCGTTTACACGGATTTGGCCTTTGCGCAATAATTTTTGTGCAAATACATATGACAGACCGGGAACACACCTTTTAAGCCAACGATCAAGACGCTGACCGTCATCATCCTCGCTAACTGTGATAAAACTCGGTCCGGATGCATTACTCATGAGGCCATACTCCGCATAATCCATAGTCCAAGTGCCAGAGCGAGAATACCAAGTATGACCGAAAACATCATATAGCCAAAAGCCTGTAGCATGGCGTCACGGTTCCATAAGGTTATAAAGTCCAAAGAAAACGTGGAAAAGGTCGTAAATGCCCCTAAAAAGCCAGTGGTAAGAAGAGCTTTAAGTTCCGGAGAGACCTGATTCATCTGGGCAAATTTGCCGATCATTATCCCCATCAAAAACGAGCCAAGAATATTGACAATCATTGTGCCCCATGGATATCCATGACCAAGGTAGTGCACAGTCCCTACATTAACTCCATATCTCATTGTTGCTCCGATTGCGCCGCCAAGCGCTACAACGACTATTGTACTAATCATTAAAACCTCTTAGAGTTCCTCGGGCTTTGTTTTCTATTTTTCTATTTCCCTATTTCCAAGGACATTATCTTAATGGGTTTAAGTAATACGCAAAAGGGAATTCTTCTGGCTTTTGTTGGTTATAATTTTTTTACCATGTCCGATACATGCATTAAATTGCTTACAGCTAGTTATAGTATAAGCACCATATCCTTTTGGTCTTCTTTCATAGTCCTGTTAATGAGCTTAATTTTTGCCCTGCTCAAAGGAGTAAAAAAGACGTTGGGATCGCGTAAGATCTTAATCCACATCGCACGAAGCATATTTGTGCTTATTGCATCGGTTTGTGCGGTTGCGGCCTTTTCCAAAGGGTTGTCTCTGGCTACATTTTATACAATCCTTTTTCTATGCCCTGTTGTTACAGCTATTGGAGCAGCTCTGGTTTATAAGGAGAGAATATCCAGACTGAGCTGGAGTGTTATTCTTCTTGGTTTTGCGGGAATCATTGTTGCTTTTGTCAAAGATGCCTCGTTTTCTTCCCCGGCAATTATATATGCTGTTGGAGTATTGTTTTTTGGCGCTCTAGTTAATTTGATGGCCAGACCAATTGATAAACGCGAAAGCATGCTGACTTTCCCGTTTTATCCTTCTGTGGTTATTGTATTTTCTTTTCTGGTTTATATTGTACTTTATAAAGGGGAAAGCGTGCCCATACCGGCTGTGGCAGATATTCCCGTATTTGCAATAAACGGGTTCTGTATTTTTATGGCACAGATGTTTGTACTACAAGGTTTTCGGATTGCCCCGCACGCTTATGTTGCTCCTACGCAATATACTCAAATGATCTCGGGGATTGTTGCCGGTTACTATGTTTTTGGTGATGTTCCGGGACCGTGGGTGTTTGTCGGTGCTGGAATAATTATTGCCAGCGGGCTGCTTCTGGTTACACAAAAAAAAGAATATGGCGCTTGACCTACTCATCCCAAGAGTGAAATATAGCTTTTTGCTAACTATACGAAAAGGGTTAAAGGAAAATGAGTTCGCGAAACCTTGCGTATACCGACGAAGTTGCTAACGCGACGGCTCCAATATATGAAAAACTATCCAAGCAATATGATGAGGAGCACTGGAAAAACATTGCTCCATATATCTATGAGATCAACCGCCTAAAGAAAGAAAAGAACGCCGTTATTCTGGTGCATAATTATATGACGCCTGATATTTTTTTCGGGATCAGTGATATTGTCGGCGATTCGCTCATGCTTGCACGAGAGGCTGCAAAAACAGATGCTGATATCATTATCCAGTGCGGCGTGCGCTTCATGGCCGAGACGTCAAAAATTTTGTGCCCGGAGAAGAAAGTTATTATCCCAGACCCTGAAGCAGGGTGTTCGCTGGCCGATGCTATTACGGCTAAGGATATGCTTGCATTAAAAGAATTATATCCTGGCGTTCCGATTATTACATACGTGAATACATCTGCCGAAGTAAAAGCCGAATCGGACATTAGCTGCACGTCTTCCAATGCTCTGCAAATCGTCAATGCTCTGGGCAAGCAAGGGCATAAAGAAGTTATCTTAGCGCCGGATAAATATCTGGCCATGAATGTTGCTGCACAAACCGATGTGAACATCATTATTTATGAAGGAAGTTGCGAAGTGCACGAGCGCTTTTCCCCGCAGGATATTATTGATGCGCGCAAAGCCCATGAGGGACTTGTCGTTCTCGCGCACCCTGAATGCCCGCCGGATGTAATGGCTCATGCCGATTACGCAGGCTCGACTGCGCAGATGGATGATTATATCAAGAAACACCAACCCCGGCGCTCTATGCTGATGACCGAAGGCTCGATGAGCGATAACGTGGCCGTGGAAAACCCGAATGTAGAGATGATCGGTACGAGCCATATGTGTCCGCATATGAAACGTATCACTTTGCCAAAAGTCTTAAAAGCTTTGCAAGACGAAGCGCCGGAAATTGTCCTTGATCGCGATATAATTGAGCGTGCAAAAGTGCCGGTAGACCGGATGCTGGAATTAAGCTAGGGTTAGTCTTCTTAACTTTTGGAGATTAAAAGCCATGCAACTGCCCTCTATTTTGATTGAAGAGATGGTGCGTAGCGCCTTAAAAGAAGACATGGGACACGGGCTGGACATTACCAGTGCCGCCACGCTTCCACCTTATGAGCAGGCGAGCGGGGTTATTAAAGCAAGGGAAGAAGGGGTGCTGGCCGGGTTGATACCCGCATTAACAGCGTTTCACCATGTTGACCCGGACATAGAATTCGAAATCTTTGCACAAGACGGGGAAGTGATAGATGCCGATCAGGATATTGCCATGGTCAGTGGCCCTGCTGCTGCGTTACTCATGGCAGAGCGTGTAGCTCTGAATTTTATGACACATATGTCGGGTATAGCTTCTTTGACGCGGCGTTATGTGCTGGCAGTGCAAGGAACAAAAGCTCGGATTTGCGATACACGCAAAACACTACCGGGTTTACGCGCGATGCAAAAATATGCTGTACGGGCAGGCGGCGGATTTAATCACCGCTTCGGAATGGATGATGCCGTACTCATTAAAGATAACCACATTGCTATAGCCGGCGGCATAGATGCGGCGCTCTCTCTTGCATGCGAGAATACCGGTCATATGGTGCGCGTGGAAATCGAGGTCGATACGCTCGATCAACTGAAGGAAGTTCTTGAGCATGGCGGCGCAGATGTAGTGATGATGGATAACTTTTCACTCAAAGACCTTGAACGCGGCGTGAAAATGACCCGTGGGAAAATGGTTACTGAAGCTTCCGGCGGCGTTGACTTGGGAACGGTTCGCGATATCGCAGAAACGGGCATTGATTATATCTCGGTAGGTGCGCTCACCCACTCAGCCCCAGCGCTGGACATTGGGCTGGATGTTGAGATTTAAGACTCTAAATAAGTTCTGACCCTAACAGATCAACCCCTTTTGATGAGGCGTTTAATCCCCTGCTCTAATAGCGGGACGTTAAAGTTAACAAGCAAACATTGTTTCGCCTTTGATAATTTTAGACATGTCAGTAAATTTGCTTCGTGGATAGATTCAGGCTTGCCCACTGCTTTAATCTCAACGATTAAGCAATCATCAACAATCATATTTAATTTAATCTTATGATCGAGAATTTCGCCTAGAAATGTTACCGGATAATCAACATTGCATTTAAACGGCACATCCCTTTTGGTCAGTATCGAACACAGACAATCCTCGTAAACCTCTTCCAAAAGACCGGGGCCAAGTTCCATGTGAATAAGCTTTGCCGCGTTAATCACCTCTTTGACCGCGCGATCTTCACGTGAGTCATTCGCTGTAATACTGTCATAAGCTACTGCCGCAATTTGATGGTTCATGGTGTACTCCCTTCCTGTTTTTAGTTTCCCGTGTTTTTGTATAAAACGTTCCTCGAACTCCTATAATGCCTATATTTTCACCAAAAATGCAATTTTTAGTATATTGAAGATGTTTATGATCCCGATAATCGGCGGAAAGCTATAAATCTGCAAATGCGGCGTTAAACGGATTTTCTTGTTCATGTTCATGTCTACATCCTTTAAAAAAGACGTAAACAACACTAACGAAATCACACATAACAAGGCTTTCCGAACGAAAGCTTTTCAACAAGTGTCTCAATATCTGCAGACGTTTCCACACTTTGCGTGGTAATCGAACGATCGATCCGGCGTGCCAATCCGCATAAAACTTTTCCCGCACCAATTTCTACCATATCGGTAACACCTTCATCACGCATATACAAAACAGATTCACGCCAGCGTACTGTCCCGGTAATTTGTTCCACCAGTGCCTTTTTAAGGCTCTCAGGCTCTTTTTGCGCATCGGCTGTAACGTTAGGGATTACAGGGGAGATCGGCGTATCAAAAGTTATATCTGTCAGGGCGCAAGCAATTATTTCGGCTGCGGGAGCCATAAGCGCACAATGTGAAGCAACACTGACCGGCAGGGTAATGGCACGCCGTGCACCTTGTTCAATGGCCTTCTCTATAGCACGCTCTACTGCTTCCTTATGGCCGCTGATTACGACTTGACCGTTTGAATTATCATTGGCGGCTACGCATATTTGGCCTTGCCCAGCGTCCTGAGCAATTTTGACAACCGCGTCATAATCCATGCCTAATATAGCGGCCATGCTTCCTATTCCCTCAGGAACCGCCTTTTGCATAGCCGTGCCGCGCAATCTCAAAAGACGTGTCGTATCGGCCAGAGAAATGACTTCCGCTGTGCAAAGGGCAGAGTATTCTCCCAATGAATGACCGGCAACAAATTGACATGTTTCAGCTATGTTCAAACCGGCCTGTTTTTTTAGAACATTAATTACGGCCATGGAAACGGCCATTAGCGCAGGCTGCGTATTTTCTGTCATGTCCAGATCAGATTTATCGCCATCGAACATCATCGCACTTAGATTTTGTGACAGAATGTCATCGATTTCCTGAAATGTCTCACGGGCTTCTACGTATGTCCCGGCAAGGTCTTTGCCCATACCGATATATTGCGATCCTTGTCCCGGAAAAACAAAAGCAACAGCCATATTTTATTTCCTTTTATTTCCTTAAACACAAGGAAACGAAACTATGGGAAACCGCCATTTTGTCAATATGATTTATATCGCACATGGCAATAATTCATAAACAATAACAAAAAAACTTGCGCTTTGACGCTAAATCGCTATAGTCTGCCCGGAATTTGAGGGCAAAATAAACTTAACCTCGCTGGTGAGAAAGGCCTCATCAGCTATGTAACCCCTTATTAGCAGGGGAAAACACAAACCCAGGAGGAAACGAACATGCCTTATTACGAAATCGTGTTTATTGCACGACAAGACTTAACAGATGCTCAAGTCAAAAAAATTACGGAGAGCTTCGCCAAAATCATCACAGATAATAAAGGCAAAATCCACAAAACTGAGTTTTGGGGCTTAAAAGCTTTTGCATACCGTATTAATAAAGCTCGCAAAGGCCACTATGTTTTGCTGGAACTTGATACACCGGCTGAGGCCTTGCATGAAATGGAGAGGCAGATGCGCTTGCATGAAGACATCGTGCGCTTTTTGACTGTTCGCGAAGAAGCCCTTTCTGAAAACACGTCAGTCATGGTGGAAAGAAATGTCCGTGATGAGAGTGTAAAACCCGCAAGAGAAGTCAAAAAAGATAGAAGTGATTTGAAAGACTCAAAAGATAAAGATTCAAAAGATAAAAATAAGGAGGTTGCTTAAATGTCTGCTGCCGATGCTCCAACTGTAAAACGCCCGTTTTTCCGCCGCAAGAAAACTTGCCCGTTCACAGGACCGAATGCGCCTGAAATCGACTGGAAAAATGTAAGATTATTGAGCCGTTACATCTCCGAGCGCGGGAAGATTATCCCGAGCCGTATCACCGCAGTATCCCAGAAAAAACAACGCGAATTGGCCAAAGCCATTAAACGCGCCCGTTACATGGGGCTATTGCCATATATTCAACATGATACCGATCAAGGCCACCACCAAAGCCGTCGGCCATCATATAATAAGTAAAGATTTGGAGAAAAGATAATGTCATCATCTACACAAGTCATTTTGCTTGAGCGCGTGGAGAATCTTGGTGAGCTTGGCGACATCGTTAATGTCAAGCCGGGTTTTGCTCGCAATTACCTCTTGCCGCAGAAAAAAGCCTTGCGTGCCAACAAAGAAAATATTGCTTATTTCGAAACACAGAAAAAAGTGTTTGAAAAGCAAAACGATAAAAACCGCGCAGAAGCAGAAAAAATGGCTGAGAAAATCAACGGTATCAAAGTTGCTATTATCCGTCAGGCTTCTGAAGCAGGGCATCTTTTCGGCTCTGTTTCCACGCGCGATATCGCGCAGGCTGTTTGCGACAAAACAAAAGAAACCGTTACCCGCACTATGGTTCAACTAAACCAGAACATTAAGATGATTGGTCTTATGCAGGTATCGATTGTTTTGCACCCTGAAGTAAAAGCCGAGGTGATTGTTAACATCGCGCGCTCTGATGAAGAAGCAAAAACCCAAGCAAAAACAGGTCGTGCTCTAGTTTCTGAACAAGAGCAGGAAAAAGAAGCTCCAGCACCGGCACCGGCCAAAGCTGAATCCGAAGAAGATTCTTCTGAGGAAGAAGCTCCTAAGGAAGAAGCCGCTTCCGAAGAAGATAAAACTTCTAAAGATAAGGACGCTGCGAAAGAAGAAAAAAAGGCCAAATAAGCCGGGCAAAGAATAATCACATAATTAAACCCTTGTAGTTTATACAAGGGCTTTTTATATCCCCGTTATTCACAGCATAAAATAAGGTTGCACTGGCAGATTATCTCCTCGTTTGTTAGCTTCTATTTCATGAGTAGTGATGTAATGATAAAATCTGTCGATACGGGCACACGCCAAGAGATCGACCAAGGTAACGATAACCCGCATTATCGTATTCTCCCACATAATAGCGAGGCAGAGCAAGGGTTGCTAGGTGCGCTTCTGGTCAATAACCGCTCTTATGAAAAAGTTGCGGATTTGCTGAAGGCCGAGCATTTTTTTATGCCTGTGCACCAGCGAATCTATACTGCTATCACGCAGTTTGTTGAACGCGGCCAGACTGCTTCCCCGGTTACACTAAAGGGGTATTTCGAAAAAGATGAAGATCTTTCGGAGCTAGGCGGCGGAGTTTATCTGGCCGATCTCGCGGGCAGTATAGTCAGCGTGATTAACGTATACGATTATGCGCAGACAATATACGAACTTTTCATGCGCCGTGAGCTGGTATCTTTGGGTGAAGACGTGGTGAACGACGCTCACTCCCTGCGCCTTGAATCAAGCGCAAAGGATACAATAGAAACGGCAGAATCACGGCTGTTTTCTTTAGCCGAGAACGGAGAAACCACAGGCGGATTTGTGTCTTTGCGTGATTCGGTGTTGGTTTCCATCGAAATTGCCGAAAAAGCCTACAAAGCCAAAGGTCACGTGACAGGTTATACCACCGGCCTACGTGATATGGACAAGCTGCTCGGCGGACTTCATCCTTCTGATATGGTTATTTTGGCCGGTCGGCCTTCTATGGGGAAAACCGCTCTGGCTACTAACATTGCATTTAACTCCGCCCGCATCTATGCACAAACCGGGGGGAAAGAAGGCGCACGCGTCGGATTCTTCTCCCTTGAGATGTCCGCCGATCAGCTCGCCACCAGGATTTTGGCCGATGTCGCCGGCATATCAAGCCATTTAATCAAGCAGGGCGCTATCAAACAAGAAGACTTCCAGAGCTTCGTTAAAGCCTCTCAGGAGCTATCGCAAGTCCCTCTATATATTGACGACACCGCGGCCTTAACCATCGGTGCAGTGCGTACACGCGCTCGAAGGCTCAAACGCCAGCACGGGCTGGACATGATTGTAGTAGACTATCTCCAACTCCTGCGCGGAACCGGCTCGCGTCAGGCAGAATCCAACCGTGTGCAGGAAGTCTCCGAAATTACCCGCGGCCTTAAGGCCATCGCCAAGGAACTGGAAATCCCGGTACTTGCCTTGTCTCAGCTTTCCCGTGCGGTTGAGCAGCGCGAGGACAAACGCCCGATGCTCTCGGACTTGCGCGAATCCGGCTCTATTGAGCAAGATGCCGACGTGGTGATGTTTGTCTATCGTGAGGAATATTACCTTCACCGCGCCGAGCCTGAAATTGGCACGGAAAAGCATATGAAGTGGCAGGAGAGTTGCGAACGCGCACGCAATGTCGGTGAGTGTATCATCTCTAAAGCTCGTCATGGCCCGATTGGAGCAATACGCATGCATTTCGACGGGCAATACACACGCTTTAGTGATCTTGATGAAATCCACGATAAACAAGTCTATTAGGCAGGAGCAATTGTGCAATGAGCGGAGAACTGACGATTGATCTGGAGGCGTTAGCACGCAATTACAAGACTCTTGATAGCTTGAGCGTGAATTCCTGTGAAACAGCCTGTGTGGTTAAAGCCGATGCATACGGACTTGGGATAGATAAATGCGCACCCGCATTATATAAATCAGGTGCACGCAGCTTTTTTGTTGCGACCACTGAGGAAAGCATGGCATTGCGAGCGGTAATTCCGACAGATGCAATAATCTATGTCCTAAGCGGCCTGAGTTCTGATGAAGAGCAAATTGAACTCTATCAAAGTAACAATATCACGCCTGTGCTCAATTCTTTGTCTGAAATCAAAAAGGCTGCCAAAAGCGTGGGAGAACAACTCCCCGTAGCCTTGCATTTCGATACAGGTATGAACCGCCTGGGGTTGAGTTCTCAGGAAACAACCCGGTTATTCGAAGATCCGTTACTGCTGGAAG
>JAGLKL010000059.1 GCA_023141075.1 Alphaproteobacteria bacterium | reverse complement strand
TTTTCGCCAACGACAACCCCCCCGCCAAAGTAAACATTTGGTTCAATGAATGTGCCTGCACCAATTTGCGTGTCATAGTGCAGATAAACAGTTGAGGGATCCTGCATCAAAACACCGTCTTCTATAAAAGATTCCCGCATTATTTGCTGTGCGGTAGCCTCAAGCGCAGCAAGTTCAAACCGTGTGTTGCAGCCGCAAACCTCTCTGGGATCCTCGACCAGAGCTACACGCGTTTGCATATCATCTCTGGCTGCTATTTCGGGCAGGTCTGTAATATAGTATTCCCCTTTCGCATTCTTGTTATCAAGATTTAAAAGCCAGCGGCTGATACGCCGCGAATCCAGACAAAACGCCCCGGTGTTTACGATATTGACCCGTTTTTCCTCTTCGCTGGCATCGTTTTCCTCACGGATAGCGATAAGCGTTCCGTCCTCATTCATCAGCAACCGCCCATAACCGAAGGAATTATTAACCTCGGCACCAAGAACAGAAATTCCCGTCATGCCATCAGCATTACGCGCAGCAATCAGGCGTTCAAGTGAAACCGGATTAAGCAGAGGCATATCACCCAGAACCACAAGGACATCACCGGAAAAGTCTTTAAGCTCGGGCATGGCCGCCTTAAGAGCATCGCCCGTGCCAAGTTGCTCATACTGGATGACATATTCATGTGGCTTTATGCAAGCAACTAGGTCACTCATTCCGTCACCGATAATTACGATTGTCCGGTCGGGTTTCAAATAGCCTACCGTATTTAAAATCCAGTTTATCATCGGTAGGCCAAGCACTTTATGCATCACCTTAGGAATATCCGAGTGCATGCGCGTACCTTTGCCGGCTGCCAAAATTATCACAGCAAGGGGATTCTTCTTGCTCATGTTTTTTGTATTCCCTTTAATTATTTGTTTTTATTCTTTAATGCTTAAAAGCGTATCACCGCTTTTATACTTTGTCATATGCATAAACAAAGTGCCGTAAGCCGTTTTTACCCGTACGCGCACAGGTACCACAACCGCGTTTTTTGTTACCTGTGCCATCCATACTGTGGGCATTGTGCCCAGCGAACGTCCCTGTTCTTGTATGGAAAGCCAGCCGCGCGGTTTTTTGTACCAAGCACCGCCCATAGGCTCAACTTCTACAACGCATTCCACGGCAGGCCCTTCATAAGCGTTATAGCGCGTTTTTTCAAGCATAACATAGCCCTTATGATGAAAGATCAGTTTAAAGCGGCGCTTGCCATCGAATACTTCCTCCGTTCCCTCACAAGCTCCTCCATCGGAGACGCGTTCCATGACCATCAGTGTCGCGCTGATAACATCCGTTGTTCCTTTGGTCAACTTTTCGTCTGTCTTTTCTTTTTTGGGCTTTTTGCCCGTGTAAAGCGTGGTGAGATCGATAAAATTCTTTTCCCTGTCATAATTATAAGTTTTGGTTTCTTCCTCGCCGCGCCATATGGCTTTTGAGACATGCTTTTCGGGAAGGCGGATGCGTTCCGAGCCCGGCAAAGACCAGCCGCGTGTTTCAAAGGTTCCCGACCAAGGTACAAACGAGCCTAGAAAGCCCCTCGTCTTGGCACCAAATCCCATGGCATAGCGCCCTTTTTGCGTGAAATCCATAATCATGTTACCGTGCACAACGTGAATGCCTCCGGCGTAGACATTGTATTCTACTTCCTGATAATCGTAATCATTCGCAGACAAAACCACAGAAGAAGGCGCTCCAGCCATTACTGCGACCAAAGCAGCGATCAGTGCAAAATGCTTTGCTTTATCAGTGATATAAACCAAGTGTTTTTTCAATGGTTCCACCCATTCCCTTTTTAAACGTTCTGACACCTTTTGCTCCTTTGGCGTTGACCCCTCCAAGATCAAAATTATCGATGTTCTGCTCTTTCAGCTTAGAAAGTGCTGCCCACAATAACGCGTAATGCGCCCGGTTTTCCCGCCCGGATTCAGATGTATAGCCGATCTGATAGGTCGCGGTGGAACCGTGGATGAGAAGTAATATACCTGCAATTGGCTGCTTGTCCAACAACGCACAACCAATCAGCATGTTTTTCCCACGGGAGAATGAGTCCCCCAGCGCTTTCATGGTCTTATAGGAAGGGCCATCATATTTGCGCATTACCTTATCGCGTATATATTGCGCCATAAGCCATTTGAAATGCGTGGTGTTTGTACCGGCATCACTCCAGATAAGTTTCAGGGGATTACGCCTGCTCTGATTGAGTTTGTTGCGCCATTTCGGGTTTAGGTTTTTGCGCAATATTTCTTTGGAAAGACGTAAATCCAGCCATATTGTTTCATAACCTTCACTGCCACCTTGCCTAAAGCCGCCGGTTCGCATTATTTGCCGTGTCGCCTGAATATCTTCATATTCAGGGATGAAACGAACGCGCCGACCAAAGCGCCTAGGATATTTTTGCGCAAGTTCGCGTACAAATCCTTCAAAATGCGCCGGTTTGCCGAAGCTTTCAAACCATAAAGGGCCGCGATCGAGAATTATTCCGTGGAGTGCGTTTTTAAAAAGCCCAGCCTCTAGAACACTACAAATACCTGCTTCTTCACCGTCTACCATAATCAAGCTGCGGGATATGCGTTGCTGATTTAATCGCGACACCGCATATAAATATTCTTCAGACTGCAACAGATTCAGACACCGTATTTTATTTATACGTTCGCGCCATCCCGCGGATTCCAATGCATTCCATTGCAAAAACACCTGTGCATTTCCATTCGCAGCATTCTGTTTACACGTTTTTTGCAACATCCCTTATTCCCAGGTTTTTGTTGACTTACAGACAGTTTGGCTTTTATCTATGCTGTAATTATCAGAAGCATGCTACCCGATAACGAAAAAGAGACAAGGCAAAATTATGACTGACAAGCTTACACAACTGGAAGAGACAATTAACGCAGCCTGGAGTGTGCGTGAGACGATTGATACTATTACAGGAGGAGAAATCCGCGAGGCCGTTGATGAGACATTGAATTTGCTTGATCGCGGAACTTTGCGCGTAGCCAGTCCGTCTAAAAACGGCTGGGAAGTTCACCAATGGGTCAAAAAGGCCGTGCTTTTGTCATTCCGTCTAAACCCGATGCAACCGATTACGGGAGGGCCAGGAGGATCCGTCTGGTATGACAAAGTCAGAAACAAATTTGAAGGATGGGGTAAATCTGATTTTGAAAAGGCGAGTTTCCGGGTCGTTCCCGGTGTTATTGCGCGTCATAGCGCTTATATCTCACAAGGAGCCGTCTTGATGCCGTGTTTTTTGAATATCGGTTCGCGTGTAGGTAAAGGAACTATGATTGATACTTGGTCAACAGTCGGCTCATGCGCGCAAGTAGGTGCAAACTGTCATATATCCGGCGGTGTGGGCATAGGCGGTGTTCTAGAGCCCCTTCAAGCCGAACCGGTTATTATTGAGGATAATGTTTTTATCGGGGCACGTTCTGAAGTTGCAGAAGGCGTGGTCGTTGAAAAAGGTTCTGTAATTTCTATGGGCGTCTTTCTGGGCGCGTCTACAAAAATTATAGACCGGAAAACAGGAGAAATATTTCATAGTCGTGTACCGGCCTATTCGGTTGTTATTCCGGGAACGCTTCCTTCGGATAAAACCCTGCCCGATGGATCACCTGCACCAAGTCTAGCTTGTGCTGTAATCGTTAAGCGTGTTGATGAACGTACGCGGAGCAAAACCAGCGTTAATGAACTGTTGCGGGATTAATACACACACCCATGCTCTGAACAACAAGAATTTACATATTGTTTGTGGGTGGGTGGAAGCAAAAAATTGTGAAATCGAATAATAATCGCTTGCTCTTCGCGGTGATTTCTTATTTATTACAAATAACTATCGTCCATCCCTTAACCCGGAATTATAAATATGCCTTACGACGTTATTGAAGTCGCACAAAAACTAATCTCCTGTCCGTCTGTAACTCCAAAAGATGAAGGGGCACAGATCTTTCTTGCTGAAAAGCTGGGCGCTTTGGGGTTTGAATGCCATCACCTTCCTTTTGGCGAAGGCGATGAAGCCGTCCCCAACTTATTTGCCCGCATCGGCAATAGTGCACCGCATTTTTGTTTTGCCGGACACACGGATGTTGTCCCGCCGGGCCCCGTTAATCAATGGCGCTACAAGCCGTTTGATGCCCATATCGAAGATGGCGTCCTATATGGGCGCGGTGCTAGTGATATGAAAGGCTCGGTTGCAGCGTTTCTTGTCGCTGCCAGCGAATATCTGGAGAGTAGCGAGTTGAAGGGCTCGATTAGTTTTCTCATTACGGGAGACGAAGAAGGACCGTCTGTTAACGGCACTATCAAAGTATTGGAATGGATGAAACAAAATAACCATATTCCTGATGTTTGTCTGGTGGGAGAACCCTCTAATCCAGATCATCTGGGACAGGAAGTCAAGATTGGCCGCCGAGGTTCTCTTGACGGGGTTCTCTCCGTCACAGGCACACAAGGCCATGTCGCTTACCAACATTTAGCTGACAATCCCTTGCCGCGACTTATAAAAATGTTAGATGCCCTTAATGCATATGTTTTTGATGAAGGCTCAGAGCAATTCCCGCCTACAAATCTGGAGGTTACATCGCTCAACACAGATAACAAAGCCGTGAATGTCATTCCTGAAAGCGGGCAGGCCATGTTTAATGTGCGTTTTAATGACCATTGGAATCGCGCCAGTTTAAGTGAGACGCTTCAGAAGATTCTGGATGCTACAGACTGTGCATATGATTTGCAAACGACCCTCAGTGGTAAAGTCTTCATAACCCAGCCGGGAATATGGTCTAATATTGTGCAAAAAGCCGTGCATAGTGTAACGGGGCATACGCCGGAATTTACGACAGGGGGTGGAACATCAGATGCGCGTTTTATATCGTCTTATTGTCCGGTCGTGGAGTTTGGCGGCGTCAATAAAACCATTCACCAAATCAATGAAAATGCACGTGTTGAGGACCTTAGAAAGCTGGTGAAAATCTTTACGCACATTATCGAGATAACTGATAATACAGCGCCGGATGTTTTTTAACTGTTTGATTATTCGGGATTTGTCTTTTAGCTTTCTTTGGCCATCTCCAAAATCGGCTTAACATAAGCTTCGTCAATTAAGACCTTAGTTTCTCCAGATTTCTCTTCAAAGGCCAGAATTGAAAGGGGAATAGCGACGCCTTTATCATGAATTGTCTGGTAATTAATGTTGAGATATACACTGCGTACGTATTTGCCGTTACTATCAAACAATATATCTTCAAGATTACCTAAAATAAGCCCGCTACTGGAGATAACCTCGCTTCCCAGCACTTTTTCAAGACTGATGACACTGTTTGGACTATCATTTGTATCTCCAGAGACCGTTTCTATACCTGAAAGCAACGCCGGATAAAGTATTTTCATTTCATCGCTGTTAAAGCCAACCTGGTATCCTGTACTAACGCTTTCGATATTCAAAGTATTGTAATTAAGGTAAATAGACTGCCTCAGATCTAAGCGATCCAAATCTACATATAAAGATCTTACATGACCGTTTTTTCTGCTGAATAATATATCTTTGACGCTTCCAATAACTTTGCTTTTGCTGTCTATAATCCGGCGTTCTAGGATTTTTGAAGAGCGTTCATAACGTGGGTTTTGCAGGGGTTTTATGCGATTACAATCGGCAATCGTGTTTTGGAATTCCATAGCCTCGACGGCCTCATCTGCGCTTTTACTTTCCCCGGTACTTTCCCCAGCAGTTGCCCTAGCCAAATCAGGCGCAAACGATAGGCTGAAAGACAGGATGAGCGCTCCACAAAATAATAAAACCACCTTCATATTATACCCCATTATTAGTTCGTATTAACTTCATAACAGGAGCGCAGTTAAACACAACCGAAAAATGCCACTGTATGAGTTTGTTTACCTTATTATTATTGAGCAACAATATACGCCTTTGTAACAAATATGGCAAATTTTTACATAATTACATCACATCTTTGTCATAGTTTATACGAGCCACGTGCGATTCTTTTGTTCCAAACACTAATAATCCACGCGTACGAGACATAAACCCTCTGCAGGGGCGGTTGGTCCGCCTGCGCTTCTGTTTTTGGCTTCAAGCGCTGTTTTGACATCTTTCGGATGCCATTTTTCATGCCCGACAAGAGACAATGTGCCGACTATATTACGTATCTGATGATGCAAGAATGACCGAGCCTCAGCCTCAATAATGATTTCCTTTCCACCACACGTGTCATAGGGATGTTCGGTGATATCAAGACGGTCGAGCGTACGCATAGGGGATTTGGCCTGACATTCGGAAGCGCGGAAGGTTGAAAAATTGTGGTGTCCTAAAAGGTGCTTTGCCCCTTCGCGCATGGCCTCAATGTTTAGAGTTTTACCGATATGACAGCAAGACCCACTCTCAATGGCCGGGTCTCCAGGGCGATTTATGACCCTATACGCATAAAGTTTGTTGGTTGCACTAAAACGGGCATGGAATTCTTCATCGATAGTTTGTACGTCTATGATCGCAACCGGATGGCGACGCAAATACGCGTTGATGGCTTTGAGAACGGCAAATTCATCCATCGGCTTTGAGAAAGGTTCTAAATCGACATGAAAAACCTGCCCTCGTGCATGAACCCCTGCATCTGTGCGTCCCGCAGCGCAAATCGACACGTCTTGGTTTGAAAAGCCACCAATAGCCTCTTCAACTACTTGCTGGACAGATAAGGCATTTGGCTGACGCTGCCATCCGGCATAGCCCTGCCCGTTATATTCCAGAGTAATTTTATAGCGCGTAGTGCTCATTCAAAAATATCTCCTACGGCCAGATAGTTCCCGTTAAGCGCTGAAGCAAAATCCATGGCCTTCTTCCCTTCAGGTTGGATTTTGGTAATTTTGAGCACACTGTCGTCATTACACATGACTTCCCCGCCTTTGTTTAAAATCGTTCCCGGCGCTTCCTGAATGGGGTATTGTTGTTTTGAGCATAGTGCTTCCAATATTTTAAACCGTACTCCCTCTTTTACGTTCGTCCAGACTCCCGGCCAAGGATTGAGTGCGCGTATTTGCCTATCTATTTCATCAGCCGTCTGCACCCATCGTATGTGTCCATCTTCTTTTTTGAGGAGTGGCGCGTTTGTTGCCAACGCATCGTCCTGAGGAGTTAGCTGTACGTTCCCGTCTGAGATCAGACTCTCAAGCACATCCAAAATCAGCCTTGCCCCCATGATGGCCAACTCGTCATGCAGTTTTTCAGCCGTCATATCTTTGCCCAGACTTATTTCGTCCTTAAGTATCATTGCACCGGTATCCATCCCCTTATCCATTTGCATGATGGTAACGCCGCTTTTCTTATCTCCTTTCCATATAGCATGCTGGATTGGTGAAGCACCGCGCCAGCGCGGCAATAGCGACGCATGGATATTCAGACAACCAAAACACGGCGCATCCAGAACAGTTTCAGGCAAGAGTAAACCATAAGCGGCGACTACGCCGACATCAGGTTTTAGTGCGGCAAAGCGCTTTTGTTCTTCCTCGTTTTTGAGGGTTCTTGGGGTGTAAACAGGAATATTATGTGCTTCGGCCAGTTCATGTACCGGGGATTTTTGTACTTTATGACCACGTCCCTTGGGGCGGGGGGCTCTCGAATAAACGGCACATATCTCATGCGAACTTTTAATGAGTGCCTGCAGAACATGGCTTGAAAAATCCGGAGTTCCCATGAAAACAATTTTTAGGGCTTTT
>JAGLKL010000058.1 GCA_023141075.1 Alphaproteobacteria bacterium | reverse complement strand
TTTTGGCCGTTGAAATTTGTTTGATCGAGAATATCAGTGATCTCAAGTATAAGCTCTTGATATTCAGCATCAATATATGCGCGGGATGTAGCGTCCACAGAACCGGACATGGACTGAGCCGTCAGTGATTTCATCCGTTGTAAAATATCACCGACACTTTCCAACGCACCATCCGCTACGTTCAGCACGGCTTGCCCCTGTTGGGCATTGACAGCACCCTGAGTTAAAACGCTGATATCAGATTCAAGCTGTGTAGAAACAGCCAGACCGGCAGCATCATCAGATGCAGACACGATTTTTGATCCGCTGGACAAGTGTCCTAGGGATTCTTCCTGAATGCGTGAGTTTTTGTTTAAGTAAAGAATAGCCGTATTTGCGGCTGTGTTTGTACCTACTACTGGCATGATGGTTCTCCTTCTGAAGAAATTGTAGAAGCGCTATCCCGCGCCCCATGTAGTTTTAGTTTACACACAAGAGTCAAAAAATGTTTACACATATTACATTTCTGACTATTACACACCCCTTTACACGCACGCGCAACATAAATGGGGCGCAATATCCCCAAAAAAAATAAAAAAAATTATTTATTAATTATTTACACTTTTTCGTGCCCCATTTTCGGTGTTTATGCGTGCAAAGGGAAACGGGATAATTTTAGGGATTAAAAAAGGGATGCGCTTGATGGCTTAGAAAGGAGCCGACAGCGATGACAAGTATATCTTATGCATCCTCAGACACAAGTGTGGCTGGGGCAGGTGCAGCGGCAGCAAATGATACAGATAAGACCAAAAACTCCATTAGCGAGGAAAAACAAATCTTTCTGGATATCCTGCTGACCCAGTTGCAAAATCAAAACCCGCTGGATCCGGTTGATACCACGGAATTTACAAATCAGCTCGTTGCCTATTCCTCGCTAGAACAGGAAATGGAAGCGAACCAGAATTTGGGATCGGTAATTGATGCGCTAAACAGTGCCAATACTCTTTCCGCCGTTTCTTATCTGGGTGCAGATGTTGATATCGATACACAGGCTTCGGTTATGCAAGACGATCAGGCACGATGGAGCTACGCTCTTAAGGACGATGCGCAAAACGTAACGATTCAAATTCTCAATTCCAATAATGAAGTTCTCTCCTCATACGGCGCAGAAGAATGCGCAGCGGGAACATATGACGTAGTTGTAAACAATGCGGATCTGACTGCCGCTGTGGAAGAAGGAGCGATTCTTTATCTGGTTGTCGCAGCAGTTGATTCGGAAGGTGAAGAAATAAAAACCGGTATCGTTGGAACAGTAACGATAGACAGCGTCGAATCATCAGGTGATGAAACAACACTGACAGCCGGAAGTCTGGGCTTTTCTTTAGACGAGATTCTTTCACTGCGCATGAAGGATAGCAACGTTTAAAGTCTCATCTGCAAAGCAGACATAATCAAGGCCAAAAAGAAAATCTGGGAGATCGCTACATAAAAAGATTTAACAACGCAAACAAAACAAACACAAAACCAAAATAATAAAAGACAGAACGTTTATACTTACATTATCAAGGAGAAAAATTATGAGTTTATACGCCGCTTTAACATCCGCAGTTTCTGCTCTGCAAGCACAGAGTACAGCGTTGGCTGCGGTTTCACAAAATATCGCCAATGCTTCGACAACGGCCTATAAAACAACAGAAGTGTCTTTTCAATCTCTTGTGACCGGGAATACGTCCAGCACGAAAAATGCAGCTGGTAGCGTTGTGACCTCGGTTTCACAGGCCATGGCTTTACAAGGGCAGATATCAACAACTGATGTTGAAACCAACATTGCTATTGATGGCGGCGGGTTCTTCGTCGTCTCTGATGCTTTAGACAATACGCCTTCAGCTTATGCCTACAGTCGTAACGGAGAATTCTCCACCGATGCGGACGGATATCTGATTAACAGCGAAGATATGTATCTTCTGGGTTGGCAAACAGATGAGGACGGAACCATCCTGGCGACTAATAATAACGACCTGAACTCATTGAGGATAATTGACGTATCTTCAATTACCGGGTCTGCGGAGGCAACGTCGGAGGTTACGTTTGATTTGAACTTACCTGCCGATGCTAACGTCGCTGATTTATATATCACATCATTCGAGATATATGATGCTTTGGGTGTGAGCCATACGATTGAACAAACCTGGACAAAAACTGCTGCCAATACCTGGGACATGGCACTGACCGACCCATACCTAACCAGCGATCCCGCCGTTACATCGGGAACCATCGCCCCGGCTGCCATTGTAGTTACATTTGATGGAACCGGGAAGCTGGCTTCCTATACGACCAACGCATTTGCCATTACTGCTTTTACAACGGGGTCGGCCGATAGTGCCCTTACTTTCGATATGGGAACAATCGGCGATGCTGACGGGTTAACACAGTACTCATCGAGTACGTCTACGCCGGATGTTGAGATTACATTGATCGATTCCGACGGTGTTCGTTACGGGCAACTCAGTGGTGTCACTATTAGTGGTGGAGGTTTGGTTACTGCGGCTTTCGATAATGGTTTAAGGCAGGTAATTTACCAGATTTCAATTGCAACCTTCTCTAATCCCGAAGGACTAACTCACGAAGACGGGACAATCTATGACGAAAATGAGGCCGCAGGTAATTACAACTTGCAAATGCCGGGCGAAGGAAATGCCGGAACAATCGTTCCTAGTGCACTCGAATTATCGACAACAGATACCTCAACCGAGTTTAACAAAATGATCGTTGCCCAGCAGGCCTATTCCTCTGCCGCGCAGGTGATCAGTACAGTAACAGACATGTATGACACATTGATCAGTTCCGTACGATAAATATCATCCGGGTCTTTTAGGGTCGAGAAAGTGACCCTAACCCGGACTTTAGAGATAAAAATATGAGAAACAAAGTACAGGAATTTATAGAGCTGTGGAAAGATAAGCGTTCGCTTAAAACGCTTATGACCAGTGATATTACCGCCTCTGAGACCGAAGAATTACGCTCTGAACTCATGAAGATGGATCAAGCGCAACAAAAAGAAGCAAAAAAAGCCTTGAAAGATGTTTCGAATATGCTTGTCAAACGCATCGGGAAACTCATGGAAAAGCGTGAAACACTTCACAAGGAAATAGAACGCTCGAAAAAAACAAAAAAAGCATGTTTGGCTTATCAAAAACAAGGGCAGTTAAGCCCGACTCATAAAGAAGAAAGAGCCGAAAATACGGCACATAAAATAGCCAGAGTTCAAGAACGGGAAAAGCGTTTGCGGGAAAATTTGAAAACGATTGAAAAGAATAACGAAGATGACTCAGGAAAGTAGCAAATTATGCCTAGCTTGGAACAGCTAATAAAAGATCTTGATAAAAAGACCAAAAAGAAGATTTTGGACTTTATGGCGATGTGTGAAGATTTGGAGAACCTGATTAGCCGTGAAAACACAATCTTGTTAGATAAAGGAACCGTTGCTTTCGACGGGATGTTTGTAAGAAAAATCAATATGTTAAACATATTTGAGAAAGATATACGAGACGTGCTGTTATTAGCCAAAGAGCAAGCTCCGGGAAATCGTTACTTACAAAGAATACTGGTCGATAGAATTCAGCAGGTGCGACGAGTACTATCAATTAATACGACCTTTCAGCTTCGTGATCTTAAAAAAAGAACAAAACGTATGGCCGTCCTTAGAGATGCTCTTCTCGATTTTTCAAAACATAACAAAAATGAGAAAGGGGACGTGGTATGTCATTAACCACCGCATTACATGTAACCATGGCCGGCTTAAGCAAAACGGAGTCGCAAATTTCTGTGGTTTCCTCTAACGTCACCAACGCTGATAAGGCAGGTTACACGGTAAAGCGTTTCCAAACCGATTATGTCACGGCTAACGGTATGACGGTGCCTATCTCCGGGACGATCGTCGGTTCGCTGGATATGGATATCTACGGTTCGGTTATCGAAAGTATGACAGATCATGGATATTTCTCAACCATTGCTGACTATTTATGGGATTATACTGCTTTTTTAGGCACCACAGATGGTAATGACACGCTCAGTTCTTACATGGACAACTTGGAGGCGACCATCAGCACGCTGGAGACTTCCCCCAGTGACAGCAGCGCTAAAGTTATGGTCATTGATGCTGCTGAAACAATAGTTAGAGAACTAAAGAATTTATCTTCTTCTGTGCAGGGTGGGCGTCTTGAGGCCGATCTTGAAATCGAGCGGTCTGTCACGTCGATTAACCAGCTTCTCGAAAACCTCGACGCGCTAAATGAACAAATTATGTTGTTGGAGGTTAATGGTTCTTCTACAGCAGATGCTGAAGATGAACGCATGTGTGCCATGGAGAAACTCTCGGAATATCTGGATATCGCTTATTATATTAATGACAACAACCAGATCAAAATCTATACGACAACCGGTAAAACACTGCTTGATTCAAATGTTCATGAAGTAACGCATACGGCTGTCACTTCAGTAAGCAGCGCCAATGTTTACCCCGGAGGTTTTGCAGGCATCACAGTTGATAGCACTGATATCACAACAAGCATACAAAGTGGTAAAATTGCGGCTCTGATTGAATTACGCGACAGTATTTTGGTAGCAGAGCAAGATAAACTTGATGAATTCGCTGCTGTACTGATAGATACCGTCAACACGACTTTTAACGAAGGGACGTCTTATCCTGCGTGTTCGGAATTAACCAGTGATTTAGATGCTCTCGTAGCGGGAGATGCTTTTGCAGGGGCTGGAATAGTGCGCATTGCTACCGTAGATGAAGGCGGCATTGTACAGGGGCTGACCGATTTAGATCTGAGTGCCTACGCCACAATCGGCGCTCTGGTTACAGGCATTGATTCTATTGTCGGTATATCAGCCGTCTTAAACGCAAATGGAGAACTTGTTATGACGGCTGATAATGCCGGTGAAGGTATCTCCATGAACCAGATGACCAGTTCGATAGGAGCGGGGGCTGACAGTTTTGGTATGTATTTTGGGTTTAGTAATGTTTTCACAAATGTCGGTGCCGAATATATCGATGTGTGCGGATATCTCAGCACTTCATCAGAAAGCTTAGCCAGCAGTTTTTTTGACGATGATGCCGCATTAGCCATAGGTGATGTCGGCCTTGTTGCCGGAAATGGAACAATCGTAACAGCAGTATTTGCTGCGTTAACCGGTAGCGCATCCTTTGCTGCAGCCGGAGGATTTTCAGCACAGTCCTCGACGCTTTCTTACTATGCCAATAAAATTGTTGCATATGTGGCCAATGCATCAGAAAATACAGCAATCGAGTCCGAGACAGCGCAGCGTTTGTATGAAGGGTTGAAAAGGACAATGGAAAACGCGACAGGCGTTAATATTGATGAAGAAACAGCAAAAATGGTTGAGTTGGGAAATCAATACGGAGTATCGGCCACAATTCTATCGACACTGCAAGAACTATTTGACACATTGATTAATGCTGTGAGGTAATGACTAAAATATAAAGGAGAGACTTAAAATGGTCGATCGGATAGCAACACATTCTCAAAGCACGGCGCTTTTGCAGGAATTAATGCGATTGCAGTCAGAATATGCAACCGCCACATTGCAGGCATCGTCTGGTTTGATGTCGGATACCTATGACAATATAGGCAGCAATACACAAAGATTGCTCAATCTTGAATCCGAATACAGCGAAGTCACTTCTCAGAGCGAAAATGCGCAAGTCGCGCTTGACCGTATCAGTGTGATGTATAACGGCGTCGGCTCTATGCTCGATCTTCTGACTGCCGGGCTTACAAATATCGCAAAATCCTTAGGTGGACCGACGGTCGAAGGAAGTTATCTGACAGCCGATCTCAGGCAAGGGATGGATGAATTTGCCACACTCTTAAATACGCAGCTTAACAAAACTTATTTGTTTGCCGGGGGTGCAGCTACAGCGCCGGTTGATATCAATGATCCGGATTATGCGCTAGTCGTTGATGTCGCCATAGTTGACACCGCTTATTATCAGGGGAGTGATTATATTGCACAGGTTCAGGCATCGTCCAATTTAGTAATTCAGTATGGTATTACGGCTGATAGCAGCGGTTTTGAAAAAGCTCTACGTTCTTTCAATTTGGCTATGAGCAATCCGGAAGATGAACCGACACTTAAAGATGCCTACAATCTCATGAAAGAGGCTTTTGAAGAAATTAATACGATGCAAACGATCCTATCCGGTCAGGCCACTACATTGGATGATCAGATAGATGAAAACACGGAAATGCTTAATTTACTCGACACTATGATCGGGGATATTAAGAATGCCGACCTGGCCGACGTCACAGTGAAGCTTGCCGAGTTGGAAACTCAACTGGAAGCTTCCTATGCGATTGCAACAAAACTATTGCAGCTAAATCTTTATGAATACATAAAATAGAGTCAGGCATCCGGTTTCCATATAATGTCCTGATAAACCTGTGGTGCCCTGTCTGCGACCGCATGAATAAACTGCGAGAACTTCCATCATTTAACCCTAAATTTAATAATCACATAGTTGGTGCGTGCTATTATGGCAAACTTTTTATCATTAGAAAATTAGGTTTGATAAAAACTTGATTTTACGTAAAGAATGCGCTACGGTTTGCTCTAATATCTTTGAATTGTGTGTTTAAAAACAACGTGTGTAGCGCGGTCATGGGTACTATTGTGTGTAAAATTAATGTATGTAAATTGAGTAAAGGATACCATCATGGCCTATTTTTCTGTTGTTGGCACGCCTACAGATGTAGACGCCACTTATACTAATCCGTATACTGACGAAACTCTTACAGTCAAAGGGGTGTACTACCTCGATGACACTGTCACTTACGGTACAGATGGAGACGATAGGGTCTCAGGAAATTCAGATAACCAGCTCTGGCTGCTGGAAGATGAAGACGGCGTCCAGATGTTTAGTAGCATCGAAACTTATTCCCCTTCCTCTGGTGACGATATTATTCTATTGGCAAGTGACACTATTGTCTTGGGTGATATAACATTATATGCGTCGAGCGGTGACGATATAGTTTGGTCTAATGCAGGGAATGATCGTCTTTACGGCAACGAAGGAAACGACACGATTTACGGTGGCCCCGGCAATGATATTATCTGTGGCGGCGAAGATGACGATACTCTTGCCGGAAATTCAGGCCGTGATATCCTTCAAGGCGATGCAGGAAATGATCTCTTAATCGGTGGCGATGGCAATGATAGGTACTACTACAGCGTTAATGATGGCGACGATATTATTATCGAAGCATCCGGGTATGACACAATTCATCTGAATGAAGGTATATCCTTTGCTGATATCACCTTCAGTCAGGTTGATTCCCATCTTGTTATTACAGTTAATACTGAGGTCACGGGATCAATAAAGGTTTCCTATTTCTATTTGCATGATAACTTCTTGGTTGAAGAGATTGCTTTTTCTGACGGTTCGACTTTTGACCTGACCAGTCTGATTACATCAAATCAAGCGCCAATAGCCAATAATGACAGCTTTGACGGCACGGAAGATACCGTCATCTCCGGTAATGTTCTGGATAATAATGGCAATGGCGCTGATAGTGATCCGGATGGCGATGCCATTTCCATCGTGATGCCGGGAACCTTTGACACGTACGGTGGCGGAACTGTTGTTCTTAATGAAGATGGTACGTTCATCTATACTCCTGCGGCTAACTTCTATGGTACGGACAGCTTCATTTACGCGATTACCGACGGCACGGACACCGACAACGCACTTGTGTTTTTGAACGTAATGCCGGTGAATGACGCACCGATCGCTGTTGATGACAGCTTCGATGGCACGGAAGATACCGTCATCACAGGCAACGTCCTTACCGATAGCGGTG
>JAGLKL010000057.1 GCA_023141075.1 Alphaproteobacteria bacterium | reverse complement strand
CGCATATTGTGGGAGCAAACTCGCCCGAACGGTCTAAAAATTCAACGCATTGCATGTCCTATTGGTTTGCTTGGAATGATCTATGAGTCACGCCCAAACGTAACAGTCGATGCCTCGGTTCTTTGCCTGAAATCACATAATGCGGTTATGCTGCGTGGCGGTTCGGAATGTTTGCACAGTTCGCTTATTCTCCACAAAATCATCCAACAGGCTTTGAAAGATAACGGTCTTCCCGAAGCAAGCGTTTCCATGATCCCCATATCTGATCGTGCCGCAGTTGGTGCTATGCTAAAAGCAGCCGAATACATCGATGTCATGATCCCGCGAGGAGGATCCGGTCTTATACAGCGTGTCATGGATGAAGCGCGTATGCCGGTCTTTGGACACCTAAACGGTATTTGTCACGTTTATATCCATCCAACGGCCAAACCCGATATAGCCCGTGAAGTAACTCTGAACGCAAAAATGCGCCGCACCGGTATTTGCGGGGCAACAGAAACTCTGCTCTTAGACAAAGGGCTTGATCCAACCATTGTCAAAGATGTACTAACCACCCTTCTTGATGCCGGATGTAGTATTGTTGGCGATGCGCAGATACAAGATATTGATAATCGGATTATGCCTGCGACGGACGAAGACTGGGTGACTGAATATCTAGATGCAAAACTCAGCTGCAAATTCGTAGATAGTGTCAAAGATGCCGTAAACCATATTAATACTTACGGTTCGCACCACACAGACAGTATTCTCACAGAAGACAAAGACGCCGCCGCCTACTTCCTCAAAAACGTCGATAGCGGCATCGTCCTCCATAATGCCTCCACGCAATATGCCGATGGTGGAGAATTCGGTATGGGCGCAGAAATAGGCATTGCCACCGGGAAAATGCATGCGCGTGGCCCTGTAGGTGTAGAACAACTATGTACATATAAGTATAATGTTCACGGCAACGGACAAACCCGCCCTAGATAAAAGGAAAAAAGCGCATGACTTTTTTCACTGAACCAAAATTATTAAATGCGCAGTGCTGGAAAAACATGCGTGTTGGTATCCTTGGAGGGTCATTTAACCCACCTCATGCCGGGCACGTCCATATCTCGCAGATGACACTAAAAGCTTTGCGTCTGGATGCTATCTGGTGGCTGGTTACGCCGCTCAATCCTTTAAAATCATCCAATGATCTTCCTTCTGTTGAAGTGCGCGTGGCTATGGCGCGTAAAATCAACACTAATCCTAAAATCATTGTCACCGGCATGGAGGAAAGTTTTGGCACGGAATACAGCTACGCGACCATCAAGATAATCAAAAAACATTTTCCTTATACGCAATTTGCATGGATAGCAGGAATGGACAATATTCATAACTTTCATCTCTGGCAATACTGGAAGGAATTCCTTTCTGAAATGTGTATGATCCATGTAACACGCCATCCTTCAGTGCAATTAATACGGCAATGCCCCTTACGTATGCTCTCCACACAGCGGCATATTTTTGTCGATCACGGCGGTGCGCTTCCGCTCGATTCGAATACCTCGTACTGGCTTCTCCAAAAGAAAATGATTGATATTTCATCAACCGAAATAAGGGGAAGAAAATGATATGAAACAAAACGTTAATCTGTATTTTGCAATGCAACAATCATTTTATCTTCCAAATTGGAGACAAAAACCGTATAATTTACGTAGAAGATCGGGTTTATCGCTGTTTTTTTTAATTTTGTAGAAAGGAGAAAAACGTTATTTATACTTACCATGATAAAGGCTCTTTGAGCCCGAAAGAGGTCAAAGACCTCATAGTGGAAACGCTGGATGCGGAAAAAGCAGAGAATATCTTGTGTATTCCGTTATCAGATAATACCGCTTTAGCTGATTATATGGTCATAGCATCAGGGACATCTTCCCGCCATGTTAACGGACTGGCCAGAAAGCTTCAGGAAAAACTCCATCTTAACGGCATAAAAAACATAAACACCGAGGGTATGGCTCAGTGCGACTGGGTTGTGATGGATGTCGGAGATGTCATCGTCCATCTTTTCCGCCCTGAAGTACGTGAATTCTATAATATCGAAAAAATGTGGTGCCATCCCCCACAATATGTGTGCATAGAAAATACGGGTAAGATCCAAGCTTAAGGCGGCTATAAAATTCACTAAAAAAGGTTCTTTTCTTTGAGCCTTATAGTAGTTTCACATGTTCAAAATAGACATTATTTGCATCGCCAATATAAAAAATAATGCTTTTGCTGATCTTATAGAGATGTATCAAAAGCGCATTCACTGGCCTGTAAATATAATCGCTCTGGAATCAAAAAACAAAGACTCCCGAAAATCTCAGGAAGAAGAAAACCAAAAAATCCTCAAACATCTTGATAATCAGGCCGTGATTATTGTCATGGATGAACGTGGCAAGAGTCTTCCCTCTCTCGAATTCTCCAAAAAAATGCAAGATTTTGCGCATGAAGGAAGCAACCATATTCAATTTGTCGTTGGTGGCGCAGACGGATTGCTTGGTGAAATACAACAGCGTGCTGATATACTTCTGAGTTTCGGCAAACAGACTTGGCCGCACGCCCTCGCCCGTGTCATGCTCTTAGAGCAAATATACAGAACCCAGCAAATATTGGCCGGACACCCCTATCACCGTGAATAAATAATTTTACACAAAACCTCAGGATAAGCTGCTCTTAAGGGCTGTTTTTCTGTATATATTTCCAATATCATTACCGATTATGAGTCTTCAAAATTGTCTAACCGTGTTTCTAATTATCGGAACTGTGCTTGCCCATATCCCGCAAAGCTTTGCAGCGCGGAATAATAACGAAGTACAGCTTGAAAGCGTAAAAGCCGAACTTACCGATGAAAATCAACAAAAAAAGAGGTTGAAACAACGCATAGAAAAAATAGAAGCGGAATTGACCGATATCAAAAATCGCCTGACCGACCTTGGACGCTCTATGCGCAAAAATGAAGATAAACTAAGAAATACGCAGGAACGCATAGAAAAACTCGAAAAACGCAAAGCTGAGTTGACAAAAAGCCTGGAGGCTGAACGCATTTCTATTGTAAAGTTGATATTAATGCTCGGACGCATTCGCAAAACACCCCCGGAAATTATGATCGCCCGACCTGATACACCTTATCATACAGCGCAAAGTGCTCTGCTCATGGAAAATATTATTCCTTCGGTTAAACGTGATGCACAACGCCTTATGAATAATCTTGAGACCTTAAATCAGCTAACCGTCGATTTAAAAGCTGAACGCGAAGAACTCAAAAATGAAGGGGAAGAATGGGAGAAAAAACGAAAAGAACTTATGACGCTGGTTTCAGAAAAAGAGCGTCTTTATGCCAAAATTGATAAAGACTTAAAGATGCGCCAGTTATCAATAAACGCTATTTCGCTCAAAGCTAAATCACTCGAAGATTTGATTGCTCGGATTAAAATGGAAGAAAAACAGGAAATAGCCCGGCAAAAACAAGCCAAAATCTTCCGGCGTAAACCGCAAAACAATATATTAGATAGCAATAATACAGCAGTACAATTACCTGTTTCAGGGATTATCCGAACGTCTTATCATGATAAAGATGAGTACGGAGCCAAGAGTAATGGCCTGATTATAGAGGGGCGTTCCGGCGGTTTGGTTACAGCGCCGATAAGTGGGAAAATACAGTTTATTGGATCATTTAAACGTTTTAGCAACATTATTATTATCGAGCATAACGGTGGATATCACAGCTTGATAGCAGGATTAGGTGAAATAAATGCTGTTATTGGGGATATTGTAAAGTCTGGTGAACCTATTGGATTATTACCAGATTCTGCTTTAATTACACGACCAAAGCTTTATTATGAGCTGAGAAAAAACGGGGCTCCGGTAAATCCTTCCGTCAAGTTTTCTGAGCTTGGCTAGGGTTCTGACCCTAGGATTTTATAAATTAAACTACTATATAAGTTAACATTGCTTCTTTATTTAAAAACTATTTATGTAATTTTAAGGACATTACCATGAAGAAAATTTCTTTTACCCTGGTTTTTATTGCTGCTTTATTTACGGGTATTAGCATGCTCGTTATTCATTCTTCACACGCGCAGGAGGCTGCACAAAAAATTGAGGAAGGAAATAGCTACAATGAGACCTATCGCCAGCTAAACTTGTTTGGCGATGTGTTTGAGCGTGTCCGTGCAGAATATGTTGAAGAGATCAATGACAAGGAATTAATCGAAAATGCCCTAAATGGCATGCTTTCCAGCTTGGATCCGCATTCAGGCTATTTAAGTGAAGAGAAATTTGCCGATATGCGCGTTGAAACCAAAGGCGAGTTCGGTGGGTTAGGAATAGAAGTCACCATGGAAAACGGTCTTGTAAAAGTGGTCTCACCTATTGATGATACCCCTGCTTTCCGCGCTGGCATTCAATCCGGAGATTATATTGTAAAAATCGATGATGAAACTGTTATGGGCATGAGCCTTAGTGACGCCGTCGGTAAAATGCGTGGAAAGGTAGGTTCTACGATTGACCTGTCCATTGCCCGTGAAGGTGAAGATACCACCATAGAAGTGACCATCATTCGCGATATCATTCAAATTAAGTCCGTGCGCCATCGTACTGAAGGAAATGTCGGTTATATCCGTATTACCACGTTCAGCGAGAAGACCGGTCCGGGCGTACACGATGCGATTAAAAATATCTCGAAAGAGTTGGGCGATAATCTGCTTGGTTATGTTCTGGACTTGCGAAATAATCCTGGTGGATTACTTTCACAGGCCATAGAAGTAGCTGATATATTTCTGGACAAAGGAGAGATTGTTTCGCAACGTGGTCGCTATGAAGAAGATACTGAGCGTAATAACGCAACACCGGGAGATATGGCAGAAAATTTGCCGATTGTTGTCCTGATTAACGGTGGTTCAGCCTCCGCTTCCGAAATTGTTGCCGGAGCGCTGCAAGACCATAAACGCGCAATTCTGATGGGTATGCAATCTTTCGGAAAAGGCTCTGTGCAAACGGTTATGCCTTTCCCCGGCAATGGTGCTATGCGCCTGACAACAGCGCGGTACTATACGCCTTCGGGTCTCTCCATTCAGGCAAAAGGTATAACGCCGGATATCATTGTAGAACCGGCCATGGTTGAGGCTCTGTCTTCCAAACGGATGCGCGAAGCAGATCTTCCCGGAGCGCTTGATAAAGAAAAGAACAAAAAACCGGCCAATGATAATAAAAAGGATAAAAAAGATAAGAAAAACAAGGAAGGTAAAGACGAAGAGAAAGAAGAGGACGAAATTAATGATTACCAGCTATTACGTGCGCTTGATCTTTTGAAAGGCTTGTCCTTGTACCAACCAATAGCAAAACAGGCTAATATAGCTAACATCGAAGGAACAGGAAAATAGGCGGTAAAATAATGGATATCGCGCAATACACAGATAAGCTAAAAGCGATAATGCCCTCTTCTATGGCGCTACCTGCTGATATTGCAGTGCTAACGTTCTTGCAGGAAAAGCTAAAACACGTTGATGTCAGACATCTTCTTGTCGCCTGTAGCGGAGTTCTTGGCTTTTATATGCTGGTTTTTGTCTATGTCTATTTTTCCGCTGAAAGCACTATAGCAAAAATGGAAAAGAAAATGGCGACGGTCAGTGTAAAAATGATCAAAAAATCACCAAGCTCATACGGCATAGGAGCACATAGCGCACCTAAAGCTGACCTTGATAAGCATGAAATGGATAAAGCCAACTTAATTGAAGGACTGTCACATTTTGATAGTATGTTTGGGCGTTTACCGATTATCCGCTCAAGCGATCACCTCACCAGTTTTCGTGCCTACCAAACACCTTTCTCCTTGCAAAATATAGGGGATAAGCCGGTTATTTCCTTTGTCCTTAAGGAATATGGTTTATCAGACAAAGCATCTAATATGGCGCTGGACATCCTCCCGCCGGAAGTCTCCTTTCTGCTTTCACCTTATGCCGATCTGCCTCAAGAATGGATAAACCGCGCTCGCGCCGACGGTCACGAAGTTTGGATAGAAATACCCATACAGAAAAATACCCGTGATGACGCTGGTCTCAATACGATTTATCATCACGATTCTCTGATCGAAAAAGGCAAAACTATGCGGGTTTCTTTGGCACGAGGACTTGGTTATACCGGCGTTGGGGTATTCATGGATGAAAGCATTAATGAAACAAGAGAGCATTATATTAAGCTTGCTGAAGAATTATATGGCCGTGGATTAGCTGTGCTGGAAATGAACCCTGAAGCCCCCTCTTTTATTGAGACTATAGCCGTTACCAAAGGTGCACCATTCATCAAGACAACAGGAAAAATTGAACGCGTAACAGGGATTAACCCATTTATTTCTATTAAAGTAGAAGCACAAAAACACGGACAGGTCGTTGCTTTGGTTAACTCCTATCCAGTCATGATCAAGGATTTGGCACTGTGGATTGAGAAGGTTGGAAAAATCGACTATGTGATTGCTCCAACCTCAGCGATTTATGATTTGCCTCTCGCACGTTCCGGAGCCTTGCTAAACTCGGTTCCTGCAAAAGATGTCACGCATGATACGCTAGATGGCCTAATCGACAATGATCTCACGCAGCCGGAGAATCATGGACATGGCCACCACTAAAAAACCTTACAGAGCTTGCGTTGGAATTGCCCTTTTTAACAGTGAAGGCAAAGTTTTTGTTGGTGAGCGCATTGACACACCCGATGCTTGGCAAATGCCTCAAGGAGGGATAGATCCGGGCGAAGAAATTGAAAAAGCGGCTATGCGTGAGATGAAAGAAGAAATCGGTACAGACAAAGCCAGAATTATCCGTATAGCCGAGCGCACTGTACGCTATGATTTGCCTGAAAACATCGCAAGTAATCTGTGGAACGGCAAATATTGCGGACAAGAACAAACTTGGGTAGCCCTGCGCTTTACCGGTTGTGATAAAGACATCAATATCGAAAGTTTTGATCTGCGGGAATTTAATGCTTGGCAATGGATTCCGTTTAAAGAAATGCTGGAGAGCATCGTTCCTTTTAAGCGCGATGTATATGAGCAAGTTATAGAAATGTTTGATGACATCAAACTTACGGATTAATCGGAGACCATGCCGGGTCAGAACCGTCTTGCGGTGTTTTCAGCACATGCTCATTATATCCTGTAATATCTATCGTATAGATTTTAGCCGAACGTTTATTCCCTACAGGTGTTTCTTTGAAATAAGATAAAACACGGCCATTAGGCGACCATGTAGGCCCTTCCACATGGTAGGCGCTGGTAATCAGGCGCTCTCCAGAACCATCCGGACGAATCACGCCAATATAGAATTTGCCCTGATACATGCGGGTAAAAGCAATTAAGTCCCCTCGCGGTGACCAGACAGGATTACCGTAGCGCCCTTTACCGTAAGTCAGACGATTCATGCTAGAACCGTCAACTTTCATAATATATAGTTGCTGCCCACCGCTTCTATCTGATTCAAAAACAATTTGCGAACCATCAGGTGAATAACATGGCGATGTTTCAATAGCCGACCCGCTGGTCATACGTTGAGCATGGCGGTTGCGCAAATCCATAACATAGATATCAGTGTTGCCGTTCTTAGCCAAACTAAACACAAGCTTGTTCCCATCGGGTGAAAAACGCGGCGCAAAAGTCATGCCTTGAAAATTTCCTAAAACCTCATGCCGTCCGGTATTAATGTCATAAAGATAAACTTTGGGAATGCCGCCTTGATAAGACATATAAGTAATGCGCTGCGTCTCAGGTGAAAAGCGCGGTGTTAGCACAAGATAACTGCCATCGGTCAGAAATTTATGATTGGCTCCGTCTTGATCCATAACCGCCAGACGCTTCACTCGTTTTTTCACAGAGCCGCTTTCGGAAATATAAACAATGCGTGT
>JAGLKL010000056.1 GCA_023141075.1 Alphaproteobacteria bacterium | reverse complement strand
AAACCATAATAAAATCAATGTCTTACAAGAAATTAACGTGGAGAAATCTTTAATCCGATGCAGCAACCTGAGCAGCAACGTTTTTAACGGTTGCATAAATCTCCTGCAAATCTTCATCTGTTACGCAATAGGGTGGGAGCATGTACAAGGTATTACCAAGTGGGCGCAGTAAAACATTTCTCTCTAGCGCCAATCCATAAAGACGTGGTTGTAATGTTGAAAGATAGTCCGTACCTTTCTCATCATCCATGACAATATCGAGCGCTAGCATTGTGCCTTTGTGGCGAATATTGGCGATGTTATTATGCTGCGCCAGTTCTTTTGCCGCGGTGCTGTGAGATTTGGTTATGTGCTCTATGCGTTCAAACACGGGTTCGCTTTCCCAGATGTCCAAAGAGGCGTTTGCTGCGGCACAAGATAATGCGTTGCCGGTAAAAGATGTAGAGTGGAAAAACATTTTTGCGCGATCTTCATGGTAGTATGCTTCAAAGATATCGTGGGTGCACAATGTAAGTCCCATTGGCAGGAAGCCGCCTGTCATTCCTTTGGATAAGCACATAATGTCGGGCATAATGTCGGCTTGCTCGCATGCGAACATGGTGCCTGTACGTCCAAAGCCTGTCATAACTTCGTCTGCAATGAGCAGCACATCATGTGCGCGGCATAAATCAGACATGGCTTTTAATGCTTGCGGGGAATAGATTTTCATACCGCCTGCGCCCATAAGCAGCGGTTCGAAGATAAAGGCTGCAACATCGTCTTTGTTTTTCTTCAGGTATGTTTTCAGACGTTCCAGCGTTTTGGCTTCGTGACCTTCCTCGGGGACGGGGAGGTGCTCGACTTCAAATAAGAACGGCTTATAGAGCGTGTTATACTGGTTGCGTCCGCCGACACTCATTGCGCCGAATGTATCACCATGATAGCCATCTTCAAGCGCAATAATTTTGCTGCGCGGGTGTCCTGTTTGTGTCCAGTAGCCGATCGCCATTTTCAGCGCGACTTCGACGCTGGTTGAGCCGCTATCAGAGAAAAAGGCGTGGTCGTAAGGTTGCCCGAAGGATTTTGCAGTCAAGGCTGCCATACGTGCGGCAAGTTTCTCCGCTTGGTCATGCGTAAAACCTGCAAAGATAACTTGGTCGAGTTTTGCAGCTTGTTCTTGTACTGTCTGTGTAATATGTGGGTGGCAATGTCCGTGCGTAATCACCCACCAACTGGAAATAGCATCAATAATCTGTTCCTCTTCTGTTTGACCGTTCTTGTGCGCAAAAATGTACGCGCCGCTTGCTCGATCGACATGAATTGCTTCTGGAGTGATGGCGTGCTGCGTGAATGGATGCCAAATAGGAGAGTTATTCATGATATAAAATCCTGCGGGTTAAATTGTGCTGCGAATGTTTGTGCCAAAACATCGCGGTTTAACTGTTCTAACCTCGGTAGTATGCCTAGCACCTTGGCATTAGAGAATGTTGCAATGGTTTCGACATTATCAAGGTTTTCTTCGCCGATAAACACCAAGCCTTTGAGCGGAATATTTCTTTTTTGCAAGGCTTCGATGGAAAGGAGCGTATGGTTTATGGTGCCAAGTCCCGTGTGTGCGCACAAAATTACGGGAATTTGCCATGCCTTGTACAAGTCTATTTGCAAATCTTCGCGTGTCATAGGCACCATTAGTCCTCCAGCGCCTTCTATAATAAGTGTGCCGTTACATGCAGGGATATTAGCCGGGTTGAGCAGTTCGTCCATGTCGATTTTTGTTTTATCGATCTCTGCTGCGCGGTGCGGTGAGAGGGCTTTCGAAAAAATACGGTGTTCGGGCAGAAAACGCTCATCAGGTAGTTCGGTTAAACGTTGCATAGTGCGGGTGTCTATGTCATCAGTGATGCCGGATTGAACAGGTTTCCAGTAATGGGGCTGTGCATTGACAGCTTCCAGTCCGAGCATTAAAGCCGCGCTAAAGGTAGTCTTACCGATTTCCGTATCGGTTCCTGTAATCACTAATTTGTCCATAACGTTCGGGATCATACAGCAAGAGCACAAGTGAATCCTACCATTGTTTTTAAGTTTTCTGCTGTTCTTGGCTTAAGTGGCCTTATGTTTTAGTCTTGCTGATAATAAAGAATCATAGATAATGCCTTCATGAGTACCGTTAAATCCTTAAAACTCTATAATTTCCGCTGTTATGAGCGAGCCGCTATGCAAGATCTGCATGGCGGGCTGATTGTGCTTTGGGGTGCAAACGGAGTGGGCAAGACTAATATTTTGGAGGCGTTATCCTTATTATCGCCAGGGCGGGGTTTGCGAACGGCTCGGGTGAGCGATATGCAAAATAACGCGATTAGTGATTTCTGGGCGGTTTCGGCTCTGCTGCGCACGGAATATGAGGATGAAGTTCGTCTAGGTACAGGGATTGATCCGAACAGTAAAAAGGGCGCAGAAAAACGTACGGTGCGGGTTAACGGTAAAACGATACGCTCGCAGACGGTTTTGAGCAAATATCTGGCCTGTGTTTGGCTGACCCCGCAAATGGATCGTTTGTTCATCGATTCAGGGCGCGAACGCCGTAAATTTCTCGACCGTTTGGTTTTTACCTTTGATCCCGGGCATTCGGGGAGGGTCGCACGCTATGAGAATGCTTTGTCACAGCGATCCAAACTATTGCGCGAAGGCAAGGATGAGGATGTCTGGTTAGGTGCGCTTGAGCAGCAAATGGCAGAGACTGGTGTGGCTATAGCGGCGGCGCGTATCGAATATAGCCGACGTTTGTTGGAAGCATGCAAGGCGGCGGAGGATAGTTTTTTTCCACGGGCACGCTTTTCCGTGAAGGGTTGCTTGGAGGAATGGCTGGAGGAAGGGAGCGCTCCGGCGCTGCAGGTTGAAGAGCGTTTTAAAGAAGCTTTAAAGCAGAGCAGGCCGCGTGATTCGCTTATTGGCGGGGCACAAGAAGGGCCGCACAAATCCGATCTTTTGGTAGTTTATGATGCAAAAAATATAGCAGCGGATCAGTGCTCAACCGGTGAACAAAAGGCACTGTTAATCGGACTCATATTGGCGCATTCACGCCTTATCAAGGCCGAGAGGGGAGTTCCTCCGATATTGCTGCTTGATGAAGTGGTTGCGCATTTGGACGAAAGCCGTCGCGGTGCTCTTTATGAAATATTGCGGGATCTGGGTGCACAAAGTTGGCTCACCGGCACGGAAAAAGGGCTCTTTAAAGAGATACACAAAGACGCACAATTTTTTGATGTTGCGGGGTTTAAGAGGTCGTAGCAGTATTCTGAGCAGAAAACTTCTCTAGCAATTCCAGCACGAGATCGTTTTCTTCCGGCGTGCCGATGGAAAGGCGCAGGCAATTTGCCGTTTCCGGTTTAGAAGAGAAATCCCGGATTATCACGTTGTTCCGCGCAGCAAAAGTGCAAAAATCATTTGCGTCTTTCATTTCCAACAATAGGAAATTGGCATCGCTGGGATAGACATGGGTAACATGTTCGTTGGTGCTTAGGGCTTTTTCCATGCGTGTGCGTTCACTCAATATTTTGACGATGTTTTCTTTGGCGATGGTCTGTATTTCCGGTGAGAGCACATGAAAGGCCGCTTCGATGCTCAGGCGTGGGATAGGGTAAGTCTCCATCATCTTGGTTTTGACCAGCTCTATAAAATCCGTATCTGCGCAAAGCATACAGCCCATGCGCATCCCGGCAAAAGCACAGGCCTTGGATAGAGTGCGCAGGATGATAAGATTGGGCGTGCTTTCAAGGTCTTTAACCATGGAGCCGGTATTTGAGAATTCAGTATAAGCTTCATCGAGAACAATAACAGCGTGGCCTTCAAGCTCGTCGCAAATTTCGGTGATAACGTCATGCGAGAAGCTCGTGCCTGTCGGGTTATTGGGCGAGCAAAGAAAAACAATCTTTATATGGTTTTCCGGATCACGTGCTTTGGCGATGATGGTTTCATGGTCGAGATGGAAAGCCCCATCTTTTTTGATTAGAGGTACGTTGAGCGCTTCGCAAGGTAGTGTACTTGTATACACACCGTAAATACCAAAAGTGGGTGGATTAACCAAAATCCGGTCTTTATGCGGCTCACAAAAGGTACGTACGAGCACGGAAATCGCTTCATCAGCGCCGCGGGTGATGACGAGTTGATTGTTTTCTATACCGTAATTGCGGGCAAAGGCTTCCAACAATGCTAGAGGTTGAGGCTCGGGATAACGGTTCAGCCCTTCCAGTCCGGGTAGGCTGTAAGGATTCTCATTGGCGTTGAGATAGATTTTTTCTTCGTCTTTTCCTGCTTCCATGCCGGCAGAGCTATAGCCTTGCATGGTCAGGAAATGCGGGCGTACAAATTTAAAAATTGCGTCATTCATGGGGAAAATAAAGACAGAAATGATGGTGGAAAGCAATAAGAAAAAAGGGTTTATTTTCACCACACAAACGGGATAAGGCGGTAGCGAACCTGCATTTTATAGAGTTCATAGCTTGGATCTTCTGATAAGATTTTTTCTTCAGCTTTAATGCGGTAAATGTCTGTTGCGTAAAGTGCCAAGAGAATCACAACGTTAAGCATAGAGAAATTCTGTAATACGACACAGGTGAAGGTCAGGAAATAACTAAAATATATTGGGTGACGGATGATGCTGTATAATCCGCCGGTTTTGATATTGCGTAATGCGGGGACGACAGCAAAACTGGTATTCAGGCTGATTATTGCGACGGTGGCCATGAAGATGCCGAAAAACTGCATAAGCATGAGAAAAACAATCTCATTATCAGCGCTAACCGGGGCGATCAGCATTGGCAGGCAAGTGCCCAATATTGCCATCCCCCAATCCATAGGCTTCATTGAGAATTTAGTAGGCGCTACTCGGATGAGAAAGAATAATGCGACACAGCAAACCTGTATCATCATTAACAGGCTGCTGAAGCGGAGATTTATGTTATAGTCATGATAAAATAGATAGATGTTGTTAGCAAAAAGACCGGCCAGTAACAGATTCGTAAGAAAGTATCCTGTTATCAGATCGTTAATGTATGACAGGATCGAATTTGATTCGGGGTGAGCAGATATCAGCTCTTCTTCCGGCCCTTCATTTTTTTCCGGTTGTGCATTATGGTTTTCGTCAATGTTCGTGACAGGCGAATCACCTTGCATTAGTGCGTCAGAATCGGCAGAAGAATTATCATTTTTTATGGGGTTTTGAGGCTCGTTCATAGGTATATTATCCAAAAAGCGGGGCTATAGTGTGGTACACCTATTTAGTATAACAAAAACTTCCCTTATTTCAAATGCTTAAGCATGTTGAAAAATGCACCTCAAATAAGTGCTTTCCCCTGTTTTTCCGGGTGGTGCTGTGCTATAAAATGTGATTGGAGAAAACTTGTGGAAAATAAAGGAAAAGCAACAGCTTTCGATTATTTTTATAAAAATATTACACAGCAAAACAAAGCGAGAAAAACCAGATGAGTAATGACGGTGTGAATCCCGAAAGCAATGGTAATGATTATGGCGCGGAATCTATCAAGGTCTTGCGCGGCTTGGAGGCGGTCAGGAAACGCCCTGGTATGTATATCGGTGATACGGATGACGGGACAGGTCTGCACCATATGGTCTATGAGGTCGTCGATAATTCGATTGACGAATCACTTGCCGGACATTGTGATCAGATCGATGTGATTTTGAATTCGGACGGCTCTGTGAGCGTAATAGACAATGGTCGCGGTATTCCTGTCGGCGAACATCCGGAAGAAAAAGTCTCAGCGGCGCAGGTGATTATGACTCATCTGCATGCGGGCGGTAAATTCGATGATAATTCTTATAAGGTTTCCGGTGGTTTGCACGGTGTTGGAGTATCGGTTGTTAACGCTTTATCGGAATATCTGGAGCTTACTATTCGCCGTGAGGGCAAAGAATGGTATATGCGTTTTAAACACGGGGATGTATGTGATGATCTCAAGCTTGTGCGTGATTTGGAACCGGGGGAACGAAACGGGACAGAAGTGAAATTTTTGCCTTCGACCGAGACGTTCACAATGACCGAGTTTGATTTCAAGACGCTGGAGAATCGCTTACGTGAGTTGGCGTTTCTTAATTCAGGCGTGAATATCATTCTAAGCGATAAGCGTTCGGATAATGAAGATGAATGGAAAGTCTCTCTGCTACATTTTGAAGGCGGAATTGAAAGCTTCGTAAATTATTTAGACCGGACTAAAAAGCCGCTGATTGAGAAGCCGATAAACTTTTCTGTATATAGCAAAAAAAGCGGAGTGACCGTGGATGCGGCGCTGGAGTGGACAGATGCGTATCATGAAACCATGCTGTGCTTTACCAATAATATCCCGCAACGCGATGGCGGGACGCATCTGGCGGGTTTTCGTGGGGCATTAACGCGCGTTTTGAGTCGTTATGCTGATGAAAAAGGAATTATTAAGAGAGAAAAAGTCAAGCTTACGGGCGAGGATATGCGCGAGGGACTGACTTGTGTGCTTTCTATAAAAGTGCCTGATCCAAAATTTTCTTCCCAGACCAAGGACAAACTGGTGTCATCGGAGGTTCGTCCAGTCGTGGAAAGTGCGATTTCTGAGTATCTGGGGACTTGGCTGGAGGAAAATCCCGGCCCAGCTCGGACGGTTGTTGGCAAGATCGTGGAAGCGGCCAGCGCTCGTGATGCGGCTCGTAGGGCGCGTGACTTAACGCGGCGCAAGGGAATTATGGATGTTTCAAGTTTGCCGGGCAAACTGGCGGATTGTCAATCGAAAGATCCTGCTGTTTCTGAAATCTTTATCGTTGAGGGAGATTCGGCGGGAGGTTCGGCCAAACAGGCACGTGATCGCCATAATCAAGCTATTTTGCCGTTGCGTGGTAAAATTTTGAATGTGGAGCGGGCGCGTTTTGATAAAATGTTGTCTTCCGATCAGGTGGGGACGCTGATTACTGCGCTGGGCATGTCAATTGGGCCTGATGAGTTTGATATTAATAAGGCGCGTTATCACAAAATCGTTATTATGACTGATGCTGATGTGGACGGTGCACATATCCGTACGCTTTTACTGACCTTCTTCTTCCGTTATATGCCGGAGGTTATAGAGCGCGGATATCTCTATATTGCCCAGCCGCCGCTCTTTAAGGTGAAAAAAGGCAAATCAAGCGAGATTTACCTCAAAGATGAGCGCTCTTTGGACGATCACCTAATTGATCTGTCCATTGCTGAGGCGGTGGTTATCGATCATAACGGTGAGACGCGCAGCGGTAACGATCTGCGTGATCTAATGTTGAAATGCCGGACTTTGCGCAATTCTATCAATGCGTTATCACAACGCGCCGGGAATTTGCGTGTTGTCCAACAGGCGGCTATTGCAGGAGCGTTTGATGAGGCTGTATTGGAAGATGAAGAGCTCGGCAAGACGTACGCACAGAAAACGGCTGCGCGTTTGGACGCGATTGAAAGAGGACGTGAGGGTGAAGGGTGGAACGCGATATTTGTGATGGATCGCGGTTATACATTCTGGAAGACGGTACGGGGAGTTACAGAGAGTGTGAAAATTCCCATCGAACGCGTGCGTTCAGCTGATGGTGTACGTCTTAAGAAAGCTTCAGAGTGGCTTCAGGAGCTATTTGCAGGCGCTGTTCAGGTGAGTGTTGGTGGCAATATCGTATCCAAAGTTCACGGCCCGGCGGCTTTTTATGACCGAATTTTGGAGACCGGGCGTAAAGGTTTGCAGATTTCCCGCTATAAAGGTCTCGGGGAGATGAATCCCGAGCAGCTTTGGGAAACAACGCTTGATCCCAATGTTCGCACGCTTTTGCAGGTGCGTGTGGCCGATGCTGTTAAAGCTGATGATATCTTCTCCACCTTGATGGGCGACGTGGTCGAGCCCCGCCGCGAATTTATTCAGGATAATGCGCTGAAAGC
>JAGLKL010000055.1 GCA_023141075.1 Alphaproteobacteria bacterium | reverse complement strand
GGCCAGTGGCGAGCAATATCGTCAATGGTGAAGCTTTGGGTCAAATAATATAGATCTATGGGCTTATCGAGTGTTTGGGCACTATCGCGGCCAAAAGGTGCGTTTCTGATGCGTATTTCGCTTCCTGAGGGGATATAAGGAAGGCTACCGAACGGCAAGGAGAGATTCAGGGTGTGGTAGCTATGTGTGGTGCTTCCGAACAGGTCGGCGTCTATGGCATTGGTGAGTGTTGTGGAGGCGTTTAGCATCGCGCCGTTATCAAAGCGTTTTTCCAGCCCGGCGCTAAAGCCGGTATCGCCGAGGAGATACCTTCCGATGCTCAGTTTGGCGGTGATATCGTAATAGGGGGTGTCATACCATAGATGCGTGTGTCCTGTGGTGACTTGCGTTCCGTTCAGGGTCAGATTAAGGCTCGTATTTGGGTCACGGCGGTAGGCTTGCCAGACTTCGCCGCCTATGGCAAAACGTGAGTGAATGGGTCGGTAGAGGAATTGTCCGCCAAAGCCCGCATAGAATTCTTCCAGATAGCCGCTGCTAAGGGCTACGTGTAATTCGGGTGTAAGAGAGTGCATAAAGCTTAAATGAGAGCGGTCAATACCAATAAAATTATCGGTGAAATCGTTAACATCGCTGTGAACCGGGAGGCTCGAGGTAGGGCGTAATTTTGCGATGTTTTCCAAGTTGTCGCTTAGGTTCAGGCGCAAGGCAAAGCCGTTTATAAAGCCGAGGAAGGGGCTGGTTGTTCCTTCTATGACAAGAGATGAACGCCGTAAAAAGCCACTGTCTTCTTCTGATAATCCTATTTGATTGTCAAGTATCAGGCGAATTTTGGGCAGAGTTGCTTTGTGGTTGTTTAAAGATGGAGGCTTGTTGCCTAAGAGAGCGGTTTTTACGCTAAAATTTTTTGGCGGCAGGAAGGGTGAATTTTCTGAAAGCGTGGCAATTTCTTTAAATCCTTCAGGTAATATTAAAGATACATCAGTGTTGTTATCAGCGTTGTTATCGCTTTCAAAAGCGGCGTTTTGCCAGATTTCATTGGCGCTGGTGCTTTTGTTTTTCAGGGCTTTTTCAATATCTGAGCGCATAATGCTTATTCGAGTGCCTTGCAAGTGCTTGCTTTGCAGGGTCAGAGAGATTTTCTCGATAGAGCTTTTTGCATTGGCGGTAATGTGGCGCAATGCGCGGCCAACATGTTTTGGTGCGGGGGTGCTTTCGGGAAGATGAAGTGTGGCGAAGAGATGAGTTTCTTCTTCGTTTACCCATATAGCTGAGAGCTTTATTTTGTCCTGAGAGGCTTCATGGCGTATGCGTTGTGTGTTTGTTTTATCAGGGCGGTTTTTGAGCAGAGGGCGTGGGGGATTATTATAGCGGTTGGCACACAGTGGCCATTTTGCCGGAGAGCTTTGAAGTGAAATACGACCCATGACTTTATCTGTGCCCTGAATGCCGATGCCTGTGCTTAACCAGTTTTGATAGTTGTAAGCCAGTCCCAGTCCCCACGGCGAAGCGTTATTATAATCGAAGCTCGCTTTTTCTGCCGTGTAGCGGTCGGTGCCGTAATCAAGTTTTACTGAAAACCCGTTATAGGGGAGAAAATATTCCACGCCGCCAAAAACACCGATATCCGCACCTGTGAACCAGTTTGACGGCTTATTTGGCGTTTCGCTGTTAAAATCGCGGCTTTTTTTGAAATGAGAAGAAAACACTGCTAACGGGTTTTTGAAATGTCTGGCTGTGCCATAGCGTCCCCAGCCAAGCCCGGTGGTAAAGTCAAGGTTGTTGTAATGTTTTGAGAGAGCAAGGTATTCTCCGGCCATCTTTCTGTGTCCGATGGCTGATTGTATGCCAAGGGCTATTGCGGGACGGTAGGCGTTTTCCTCTAGCAAACGGAGTTTAAAATCCACGCCGGGATAGAGTTTTATTGCGTCTTCCGTAAGACCTGAAATTTCAGAAGTTTGCCGGAAAGTTAGAGATAACGGACGTGCGATCTGGGCGCTGATATAGCTGTTTAAGTAAGGATCGAGGGTGCTAATTCCTGTGCGCATAATCCCAAGAGTATCCATGCGTGCGCTGGGGATGGTATTGAGGCCTAAAAAACCGTTTTGGGCAGGGGAGTAAGAAAAACTGTTAACCGTGTTTCCTGCGCTGCTGTTTTCCTGTGCTCGTGCATGACTATTCCGGTTGGTATCTATGAAAAGAAACAACGACAAAAACAAGGCCAAAAATATTATTTTTTGTGAAACCATGGATAAGTGAATTGTTGGAAGAACAGGTATTCACAGGAAGAATATTAGAAAGTATGAGTATGTGGAGAACATATCTTCGAGTGTCGTAGTCTAACACAACTGTATGTTAAATGGTATGAAAAGCTATGCAGCCATGGTGTTAATCAGTAAAATATGTGCTAGCGTTTGTTTAAGAGTATCTTAGTGGGGAAACGTGCCAAATCAACTGCCTGATATCTTCAGTATTATTTCCATATCTTTGATTATTCCTTTTTTATATCTATTTGCAAAATGTAGGTCGAGAAGGGCTGTTTTAAGTGTTTTTGATGCCGTTTTGAACGCCTCGGATTATGGGCAAATTGCATTTGATGCCAAGGGCAATCTGGTTTATATGAATGATCTTGTGACATCGAAGTTTCACACATTTATAGCTTGTAAAGATAGCAAAGCGACCTTGTCTGAATTTCTGGATTATTTATATGATAATGCAGTCGATTATGATGATAGTGTCAAAAATACAATCATAAGCCATTTTGATTTTGGTGATAAGCCACCCGAATTTTGCGAGGTCATTCATTATGATGAGAAATTTTTATGCTTGGTGAGTGCTCGTAAGCTTGATAACGGCATGACGCTTTCTACCATGATTGATATTAGCGTTGTACAACGCAGGGAAAAGCAACTTCAACATCTTGATAAACTTAGCTATCAGCTTATGCAGGCTGTTCAAGCGATATCAACGGGGATAGTGGTCAGCGATCCCAAACAAGAGGGCAATCCAATTTTGTTTGCCAATGATGCTTTTTATGCTTTTATAAATTGTGACTTTGATGTTTTGGATGAAGAAGGATGGGGTGTGCTGGCTCCCTTGTTCTCTGATACGCATGAACGTGAAAAATATATATCGGCGATACTGAAATGTTCGGAGATTGAATTGGAATTAGATGATGTCAAAGATACAAAAACCGAGACGAAACGCCATTATACTTTGGCGCTTTCACCGGCTTATCATGACGGAGAATTAGACTTGTATATTGGGCTTTTATCAGATGTTACGCTGCATAAGCAACGTGAAGCCGAGTTCTTTAAGGCTCAAAAGCTCGAGTCCTTAGGGGGACTGGCTGCGGGTGTGGCGCATGATTTCAATAACGCCCTTTCCATTATTAGTGGTTATTGCACGATGATGGACAGAACATTACCGAAAAAGAACAAGGTTGAAAGAGGGTATCTTACAAAAATTGATGTTGCCGCAAAACGCGGTGCAGATTTAACACGCAAAATGCTTACATTCAGCAGTCACAGGGTCGTTGAGAAAAGTACTCTGGATATGCGTGATCTGGTTACAGAACAAGTTGAATTTCTGGAGCCGCTTGTGGGCGCTGCTATCAAAGTCAAAGTGTCCTTTCCAAGTGAGGAGCGTGAGAAAGGGGTATATGTCAGGGGGAGCACGTCTTCGGTTGAACAGGTTCTTATGAATTTTGTGGTCAATGCACGAGATGCTATGCCTGATGGTGGTGAACTGGGAATCGTGTTGTCTTGCATGGATAAAGAGGATGTTCCACAGCATGTTCGTGAAGGGATGGAAGAGACTCAGGATTTTGTATGTCTAAGTGTTATTGATAATGGCACGGGCATGGATAATGAAATATTAGAGCGCATCTTTGATCCGTTTTTTACGACCAAGGAACAGGGTAAAGGAACCGGGCTAGGGATGTCGGTTGTTTATGGTTTGGCAAAAGAGCTTGGGGGACAACTGGACGTTATTAGCAAATTAGGGCATGGGACGACGATGTCGATTTATATACCGCGAAGTGATGGAGAGGGCGCAAGAATTTTCTCTGGTGATACGGATCTTCCTGAAACGGTGAGGCTCGATGGATATACGGCGCTTGTTGCCGAGGATGAGCCGGACTTACTCGAGGTTGTTGTTTGTATGCTCGAAGATCTGGGTATGCATGTGCTTTCTGCGTCTAATGGTGCGGATGCCCTAGTGTGTCAGGAAGATTTCGAAGAAAAGATTGATGTGTTGCTAACCGATGTTTTGATGCCGGAAGTTAATGGTGTGAAATTGGCTGAACTGGTAACGGCACTGCGTCCCGATACAAAAGTTATTTTTATGAGCGGGTTTCCGGCAAGTGGTAATATGGCACCGATAGCATTGCCGGAAGATGCCGTGTTTATTGCTAAGCCTGTTGCTTATGAGAAATTGGTCCAAATGCTGTGTTTTACACTTATAGAAGGATATGGGGGATCTGGTGGGCAAAAGACCGGGAATGTAGTTAATATACCGCGATGGGAGCATTTTGATGATATTATGGGAGGACGTGTGTGATGTCTATGAATGGTAAAAGACTCGAAGACGTGAAAATCCTTGTCGTGGATGACCAAGCCGAGGCAAGGACAATGCTGAAAGATATGTTTTCCGATATGGGGGTTACGCAGATATTTGAATCAAAAGACGGACGGCAGGCTCTGGAATTTATTGATGCTGCATTCGATTTCGTCGATGTCATTGTGTGTGACTGGAATATGCCAAGTTTAAGCGGGGTTGAGCTGTTGCGTCAGATTCGCTCCGTAGATCCCGATATTCCGTTTTTGATGGTTACAGGACGCGATGATATGGACTCAGTAATTGAAGCCAAAAGCTCTGGTGTAACGGCTTATATCCGCAAGCCGTTTTCTTCGGCGCAGCTTGAAGCAAAACTTCGTATAGTGTTGAGAAAAATTATGTGATTTTTATGCGTATTATCTTTGCGCGTTGCAGCATGTATTCCCTTTTCATTGTCCAGAACATATTGTATTCTGCGTATCATGTCGCAAAAACTGCATTATGATTTATGTGTGATAGGCGGAGGCCTCAACGGCGTTAGTATCGCGAGAGATGCTGCGGGCAGGGGGTTGTCGGTATTGCTTGTCGAGGCTCATGATCTGGCCGGAGCGACATCTTCTGCCACTTCGAAGCTTGTACATGGTGGAGTGCTGGATTTAGAAAAAAAAGCTATTTCTGCGAGCGTTAAATCTCTGAAAGAACGTGAGATATTATATAAAAGTGCACAACACCTTTTTCACCCGATGGTGTGTGTTATGCCGCTTGACCAGAATGATCAAAAAGGGTCGATATCCAGCTTGTTTTGGCGTGCGAAGCTCTGGTTGCATAATTTTTTGAGTGAACGGAATTTGTTGGCTCGCACGCGTCTTTGTGTATTGAACGGTGATGATGAAAGGCTGGCACCACTGAAAAATCCAGAGCTGGGAGAGGAAGAAGATAACACGACGATCATGAAACCTCACGAAAGACTGCGGTTTTTAGGCAATATCACAGAAAAAGACTACGCAAAGCGGCTTGCACGAAAGATGCTGATATTTACGGGATGTTGGGTGGATGATACGCGTCTGGTGGTTTGTAATGCCATTGATGCAGCATCACGCGGAGCAAGAATTTTGACTTATACGACGTGCGAGGGCTTGCAGGCGCGGGACGGATGCTGGCGTGTGAGTTTGCGTGATACGCGTGGGGAGGACAGGATCGATGTGAGTGCTTCGATGGTTGTTAATGCAACAGGGCCGTGGGTTTGTGATTTTGTCAATAAGGTAGGGATTGGTAAGAGTGATCCGGATTTACCGCAGGTGAAGTTTGCTAAGGACAGTCACGTTATTTTGCCGCGTCAATATAAAGGCGATCACGCTTATATGTTACGTCAGGATAACGGGCGCGTTGTTTATGTTATGCCTTATGAAGGGCAATATACGCTCGTTGGAGCTTCTCGGGAAGATTACAAAGGGGATGCCGATCCGCGAGAGGCAAAGATTTCGGAAAAGGAAACACGCTATTTGATTGAGGCGTATAACGCAGCATTTGAAAAGCCTGTTATGCAAAGTGATGTCGTTTTTGCTTTTAGCGCTGTGCACCCTGTTGCGATTGATTGTGTTTCGGGTGGGGCGATTTGTGATTATTACATTTATCATCACAAGCGCCGCGATATTCCTCTTATATCGGTTTATGGCGGTAAAATGGAACAGTACAGGATTTTGGCGCAGGACGTTGTTGATCGGCTTATGACTCTTTCCGGGCGTATGGTGGGTGGGTGGACGGCTTTTGAACCTTTGGTGAGTGCAAAATTCCGGGAGAATGGGCATGAAGATATCTCGAAGCCGGGCTTTGTCTATCACAAGAGTCTGGATGACTATATGTCTATGCAAAAACGGGATTATCCTTGGTTGCCCGATGATCTTTTACGGCGCTATGTTTATGCTTATGGAACGCGTATGGAGATGATTATAGGGGAGGCTACTTCTCTTGAGGGGCTTGGTGAGCATTACGGGGACGGCGTTTATGAAGCCGAGTTGAATTACTTGAGAGAGCATGAATGGGTGTTCGATGCGCAAGATATGCTCTGGCGGCGCTCAAAACTGGCTTTGCATATAAGCACTGAAACCGAGAAACACATAGAGGCAGCGTTTCTTTCGGAAGACGAAGAAATGGTGAAAGAAGATAAAAGCGCTCTGTGTGCTTGATATTATTATCTTAACATTATACCGATTCTCATTTTAAAGGATGATAATCGACGTTCAAACGCCACGTAAGCTTCGCACTATCGTGCGGGTCGCAGTCGCAACCTATCAATTCATATTCATTAAATGAATACAAATTGGTATTAAATCATGTTTATTGAGGCATCTGTATCAACTAATAAAGTGATATTACCGTCTGTAAGCACTCGGTAATCATTCCCGGCGTGGTTTGTAACGCCGGCATTCACAAAAGTATTCGGGCCGCTATGGAAGTTGACTGTGTCAGTAACGCTGGTGTCCGTTCTGATGAACAAGACGTTGTCATTATCTGTCATATCAACGACATCGTTATATGTGAGGTCTATTGTGTTGGTCTGGTTATTAAGGAGACTGATTTGTTCCAGATTATGGAGAACGCCATCAGGTATTATACTAAAATCAACGTTTCCGACGTCGTTATATATGAGCGTATCATACCCGATCCCACCGTCAAAAGTGTGGGTTCCTGATAAGGAAGAGACGGTTTCGCCGTCAATGTATATCCTATCGTTGCCTTCTCCTCCATATATGTTTCCGACTTTGCCTAGATAGGATTCAAAGCGGTCGTTTCCTCCTTCGCCGTATACGTTGTAATCATTGTCGTTTATATAAAAGTGGTCATATCCATCACCGGCTTTTACATTTGCATTTATACCATCAATATAAATGGTATCAAGGCCGCCACCAAGAACTACGGTTGCCAAGTCAGCATCAATGGTTACAGTTTTATCCGTGTCGGTGCTGTTTGCAAAAACGGTTCTGCAGAGACTAAGAAAATCGATTGTTGTAGCGTCAGTGTTGTACACTGTTCCTGTCTCAACCGTAGTGTCAAAGACCGAGCCGGTATGATTTGTTGAAGTTACGACATCATAAGTGAATTGCTGTGTTGCGGTTTGTCCGTCCCATGAGTGAACTGTGATATCAAAGGTGAACGTTTCCGGCGTGATTGTGTTGTCCAAGGCAATTATTAGCTGTCCGTTGCTATCTATTTCTATCGCCCCTTCAGCATCGAAGTTTATGTTCGATGAAAGGTTCGAGATAGTATAATTGTTTATTCTTCCTTCAGGATCCTGAAATTCCTGAGACATATTGTAGATCGTGGTGCTACTGTTCGAGCCGGTGAAGTTATAGCCGATCGTGCCGGCAACATCCAAAAAGTCGATTGGCTCGTTTATGAATCCAATGTCCAGATTTATTGTTTGTGTAATAA
>JAGLKL010000054.1 GCA_023141075.1 Alphaproteobacteria bacterium | reverse complement strand
CCAACTCCAGATCTTCGCTCAGATCGGAAAGTCTTTGCTCAAGAGCCACTTGATCCAAATCATTAACAACGATCGCTTCTTCGGCCAATACCGTACAGCTCTTACCTGTCACATCTGCAAAACCACCGGCGATAAAAATTCTTTGTACATCGCGCTCATCCTTGGTCTTGTGTAAACGAACAACACCAACACCCAAGGACACAAGCATCGAGCTATGTCCCGGCAAAACACCAAACATGCCATCATCACCCGGAATCTCAGCTAGATAAACAGCTTCCGAAACCAGCTTCTTCTCCGGTGAAATAAGTTCAAAATGAATTTCATTTTCGATCATAATGACTTCCGTCCTATCACTAAGCAGCTTCCTTAGCCATTTCATCAGCTTTTTCAATGACCTGTTCAATCGTACCGGTCATATAGAAAGCAGCTTCCGGCAAGTGGTCATACTCACCGGCAACAATCGCTTTAAAGCCTTTAATCGTATCGGCCAAATCAACAAACACACCCGGCTTGCCGGTAAACACTTCTGCCACATGGAATGGTTGAGACAAGAAACGCTGAATCTTCCGGGCACGAGCCACAGTCAACTTATCTTCCTCGGATAGTTCATCCATACCCAAAATAGCGATAATGTCTTGAAGGTTTTTGTATGTTTGCAAAACTTTCTGAACCGACGTAGCCACGCCATAATGTTCATCCCCGATCACACGCGGGTCAAGAATACGGGATGTGGAGTCCAACGGATCCACAGCCGGATAAATACCTTGCTCAGCAATCTGACGGGAAAGAACCGTTGTCGCATCAAGGTGCGAGAACGTCGTTGCCGGGGCAGGGTCAGTCAAGTCATCCGCTGGCACGTACACCGCCTGAACCGATGTAATTGATCCTTTATTAGTTGAAGTAATACGCTCTTGCATCGTTCCCATGTCAGTTGACAATGTCGGCTGATAACCCACAGCAGACGGGATACGTCCAAGCAAAGCAGACACCTCTGCACCGGCTTGCGTAAAACGGAAGATGTTATCCAGAAAGAACAAAACGTCCTGACCTTCTTCATCACGGAAATATTCTGCAGTCGTCAGAGCCGACAAAGCCACACGTGCACGCGCACCGGGTGGTTCGTTCATCTGACCGTAGACAAGCGCCACTTTTGAACTTTCGTGATCGCCCGGCTTGATAACACCTGAGTCAATCATTTCATGGTACAGGTCGTTTCCCTCTCGGGTACGCTCACCGACACCTCCAAACACAGACACACCACCGTGCCCTTTCGCGATGTTGTTAATCAACTCCATAATTGCCACGGTCTTACCAACACCGGCACCACCAAACAAACCGATTTTACCGCCTTTAGCATATGGACAAAGCAGGTCGACAACTTTAATTCCTGTAATAAAAATTTCCGTGTCCGTAGATTGTTCGGCAAATGTTGGAGCCTCACGGTGGATCGGCCATCTTTCTTTGGTTTCCACCGGGCCACCTTCATCAATAGGCTGACCGATCACATCAAGAATCCGACCTAGAGTTTGCGGGCCAACCGGCACCGTAATCTGATCGCCTGTGTCAATAACCTCACTACCGCGAACCAGACCCTCAGTCATATCCATAGCGATTGTCCGCACTACATTTTCCCCAAGATGCTGTGCAACCTCAAGAACTAGTAGCTGACCATTATTGTCTGTGTGAAGCGCGTTCAAAACAGAAGGAACGTCCCCTTCCTCAAACTGCACGTCCACAACAGCACCAAGAACCTGCAAGATTTTACCCGTAACTTTTTTGGGTGCCTTTTTTGCCATTTTACGTTTGCCCTTCTTCGTTTAATGCATGTCTTTTTTAACGTGTTAAAAGCTGTTAGACAAGACGCAAAATCGTCATATTTTCTATTATTTTGCGATTCTTTTTCCGTCCATTTTCACAGCCATAAAAATCTCTTTTGTCCAGACTTGCAACCGCGCATCCAAACACTCTTCAATACGACGCTCTACATAGCCTCCGCACCGGAAATAATCTCAATCAATTCCTTGGTAATATAAGCTTGACGTGCACGGTTATATTTCAGCGTCAAATCATCAATCATATCACCGGCATTACGTGTCGCATTATCCATCGCGGTCATCCGCGCAGCTTGCTCACCCGCAGCACTATCCAAAAGCCCTCTAAAAATCTGTACCCCTACGTTCCGGGGCAACAACGCATCTAAGATCTCATCTTCGGACGGCTCATAGCTATAAGGGAACAGATACCCGGTTTCCTCATCACAACACGCACCATCATGGAAACCCGCAGCTTCTTCACCTTCCTCGCTCTCAAGTTCAAAAGGAATAAGCTGCATTTTGATAGGACGTTGCACCAACACCGAAACAAACTGGTTAAACAACATAGCACAAACGTCAAATTCGCTCATATCAAAACGTGAAAGAACCATTTGTGCGACTTTATCGGCCTTGGCATATTCAATGTTATCCCGCCCCAAAACATCATCAAAATAATGAATGATTTTATCTTTATGCACACGCGAGAGTGCCACGTGCCCTTTTTTGCCGATAGTAATCAGAGAAACATTCTTGCCCTGCGATTCGAGGGTCTCAATATGTGCTAAAGCCGACTTAATTATGTATGCATTAAAACCACCGCACAAACCACGATTAGCCGTTACAACGATAAGCAAATGCTTTTCGTCAGCACCCGTACCGACAAGAAGTTTAGGCGCGTTTTCTGCGCCATCACTGATATTCCCCGATACCCGCGCCAACATACCGGCCATTGCTTTGGCGTAAGGCTGGGCACTTTGCGCCTGCTCCTGTGTTCTGCGTAATTTACTCGCAGCAACCATCTTCATGGCAGAGGTGATTTTTCTGGTTGATTTAACGGATTTAATACGATCACGATAATCTCTTAAACTCGGCATAAATACTTTCTTTCTTTAAGCACATATGATTTCCAGCCTTCGGCTGCGACATTTTTAGCATATTATGCGCACTGTGCAACCGTATAATGCATAAATAAAAAAGAATTTTTCCGGTTATTTGGAAAAGCGACCAACCATTTATCAAGTCTCTCAGTAAATCTTACTCATATCCCAGAACATCGAACCCGGGCATTTCTTCCAGATCCAGACTAACCTGTTTATAATAAGATTCATTTATGATATCACCAAATTCAGGATTATCTAAAGCAATACTGCTTATGATTTCCTGAATAGAATCACGCAACTGCGCAATGTCTGCATCAAAATAGGCACAACCAATCTCATTGATTTCCGCTGCCCTTTCAACCAAAGTCCTCAACCGATCTTCTTCAACCAATTCTTCAAGATCAGGATTCGTGTGAAACTTCTCCAACTCAACTAAAAGACCTTCGACCTTTGTTTCATATTCTTCTTTTTGAAGCGGCAATCCTGTCTCATCCATACTCATATTATTTATACCCATATCATCACCTAAAATTATAGCAGTAAGTCCTACAAAATAAACTCACACACCTTAATTTATATTATAAAAAAACATCCATCTATTGTTATTATTACTCTACAAACGACAATTATGTCCAGTTTTTTCACTAAAAAACAGGGCTCTTCACTAAAAGCCCTGTTTAAAAATCATATATATTAGAAAAAGCTTAAGCTGCTTCTTTCTCTTGACTAGCAGCAGCGACGTAGTCTTTCGTGAACTCCTCCACGAAGCCTTTGACAGAAGCTTCAAGCGCTTCATCCAGTTCCTTTTGCTCACGGATTTTCGCCAAAATATCAGAGCCGGTTGCACGCATATTCTCCAACAAGCGTCTTTCATAATCTTCTACATCATCCAACGCCACGTCATCCAGATAACCTTTCGTACCGGCATAAAGTACAACAACCTGCTCTTCCACAGGAAGCGGGCAGTATTGAGGCTGAACCAACAAGTTAGTCAAACGCGCACCACGAGCCAGCAAACGTTGCGTAGCCGGATCAAGATCAGACGCAAACTGTGCAAATGCTTCCATCTCACGGTACTGGGCAAGCTCAAGTTTGATAGACCCCGCCACTTGCTTCATTGCCTTAATCTGAGCCGCAGATCCAACACGTGACACAGACGCACCAACATCAATCGCCGGACGAATACCTTTAAAGAACAGACCTGCTTCAAGGAATATCTGACCATCAGTAATCGAAATCACATTCGTCGGAATATAAGCAGAGATATCACCTCCTTGTGTTTCAATCACAGGCAAAGATGTCATAGACCCCGAACCATGCTCATCAGACATTTTCGCTGCACGCTCCAGTAAACGGGAGTGAATATAAAACACATCCCCGGGATACGCTTCACGTCCGGGAGGACGACGAAGAAGCAAGGACATCTGGCGATAAGAAACAGCCTGCTTGGACAAATCATCATAGATTGTCAGGGAATGCATACCATTGTCGCGAAAATATTCACCTACCGCTGCACCACAGTAAGGAGCAAGATACTGAAGCGGTGCCGGATCAGAGGCTGTCGCAGCAACAATGATGGAATATTCCATAGCGCCCTTCTCTTCCAGCTCTTTCACAAGCTGCGCCACAGTGGAGCGTTTCTGACCGATAGAGACATATACACAATAAAGGTGTACGCTTTCATCATCGGACTGGTTAAGTTTTTTCTGATTGATGATTGTGTCAACCGCAACCGCCGTTTTCCCTGTCTGGCGGTCACCAATAATTAACTCACGCTGCCCCCGGCCAATAGGCACAAGCGCGTCAATAGCCTTAAGGCCGGTTTGCATCGGCTCATACACAGAACGGCGAGGAATAATCCCCGGAGCCTTAACTTCGATACGGCTTAAAGCTTTCGCTTTAATCGGGCCTTTACCGTCAATCGGATTACCCAGAGAATCAACAACGCGGCCTAATAATTCCTTACCTACCGGAACCTCAACAATCTTACCTGTCCGGCGCACAATGTCACCTTCGGAAACCTCGCGGTCACTACCAAAAACCACGATCCCGACATTATCTGCTTCAAGGTTAAGAACCATCCCTTTAACCCCGCTGGCAAAATCGACCATCTCACCGGCCTGAACCTTATCCAGACCGTAAACACGTGCCACACCATCCCCGATGGAGAGCACCTGTCCGATCTCAGCCACATCCGCAGATGCGCCGAAATCAGCGATTTGCTTCTTTAATATTTCCGAGATTTCTGCTGCACGAATTTCCATTATCAGACCTCTTTCACGTTTAAAACTGAACTATCCTGATTAACACCAGGCTTAAGCGCCATTCCAAGACGCTCTATTTTGCGGCTAACCGAATCATCAATCATGTATGACCCGATTGTAACAACCATTCCCCCCATAATCTCTGGAGATACTTTTTCTTCTAGTCGCACGGTCGCACCGAGGACTTTTTCTATTTTTTCTTTTACAGTATTAGACCGCTCTTTGCTCAAAACTTCAGCCGTTTGCACACACACATCCACAAGACCGGAGCGCTGTGCAACAATTTTTTCATAGGCTGTAATAATACCGGAAAGGGCGCTAATACGACGATTTTGCACCAAAACACCCAAAAAGTTTTTGGTAAGCACTTGCATCTTACCTTTTTTGGCCAATTCTTCCATCACGCCGCCCTGCTCACTTACATTCACAAGAGGTGAAAAAATTGCCTCACTTAATTCTTCCGATGCTTCCAATACATCCTGCAAAACAGATAGGTCATTTTGGACTTTTTCAACAACCTTTCCCTGCTCTGCCAGATCAACAAGAGCCCCCGCATACCGGGTACAAATTAATGAGGAAGTCAGACTTGACGATGACACGTTCTGTAATTTCCTTACCCTAAAATATATGTTTATGCTTCACGTACGTTTTTAAGTAACGTCACAACGTTAAGTACACAACACGCAAGAAACACTTAATTAACTTTCGCGTTGGCGAGAATTAGCACACCAGAGCAAAGCTGACAAGAGTCTAAACCCTCCATTTTGCAAAATATTTTGATTTTTTTTCATTTATAGTTATAGCCGCACTTCAATTCTAAAACATATCCTGACACTCTATCAAAAAACGATCTTTTAACGTCAATGTATAATAAAAATCGAAAGCACATTCGGATCGACAATCTTCCACTCCAATAACGGGAAGCGCTCAGGAATCATAATCATTGCCACAATACGCAAAGCTATAATGTGCACAACATAAATCTCCAGCGACCAACGCCCCATAAACTGAAATATCTTCACAAAAGAACCCGCCATATATTTGCGAGTATCCATAAATACCATTGGCTTGAAACGCCACAAAACCACACCCAACAGCGCATAACCCAATGTTAGCACCAAGGTCTGCATCCCCGTCATATAAGGCATTTGCACACCCACCATTAAATAAGTCGTAAAGAACGCCGCTACGACGTACATTAATATGTATTTGCGCTCAATACGCTCATAAACGGCTTCTTTACGCCGGGCAATAAACCCAACCAGCGCAATCAGCATGGCCAGCGACCCATACTCAACAATAACCGCACTCAGGAAACTGAGTAAAAACAAAATGAAGAACATACCTCTAAGTGCCTGAGCCGATACCAAGCCATATTTTGCCACGCCATTACGAAATTTGCGCATAAAAGCCAACGTAAATAATATATTAAGTGGAAAAAGAAACTGTCCGGCAATAATGCTGGAAAAAACCACGAGCCCGGCACCAATCCAAAATAATTTGGAAACCTCATCCCCACGTGCATAACCAATCAGGAAAAACCAGATCGGTAGACACAATCGACCGAGCGTACGAAACCACATTTCCTCAGGAAAAAAGAAATAACCGATGTGATCACAAATCATCAAAATGACGGCCAGTGACTTGAGTAAATCATATGATGTCAATTCTTTGGGCAGAGATTGTCTGACAACAGATGTAGGCATTTTTTCTTTCTTATGTTATTCGTTCTCTTGTTTTTCCAAGCTTAACTTATTACCTACACTCTGCAACAACAAAGGGTTTATATTTCCCAAAAGGCGTGTATGATGCCTGCGTAACTCTGTAAAGGATAAGTCGTGCATGCATATTAGAACGATAAAACAAACACTTATACTTTTCATTATCATTATTATCGAAGGCTATGTTGTTTTAGCAACTGAATTACTGGCAATTCGCCAAACCATCCCCTATATCGGTAGCGGCACCGACACAATAGCAGTTATCATCGCCTCTATTCTCATGCCGCTGGCTTTTGGTTACCAATCGGGAGGGCGCTATAAACCGCGAAAAATTTTCGGACATTACATTAGTGTACGCACCAAGCTAATCTACAATATCTGCATTGCTGCAACCATTCTGTTTATTGGAATGTCATATTTATTTATGCACGGCTTTTTCAGATATATGGAGGTAGAATTAGAAATCTCCAACCCCATAATGCAAGTGACCCTATTCTGCGGCATTTTTATAATGATACCAACCTATTTGCTGGGTCAGACAGTTCCGCTCATCACCCATTTCTTTACCAAAGAACACTTACCGAAAATCACCGGTCATATTCTGTTTTTCTCAACACTTGGTTCATTTTTGGGCGCAACTTTATCAACGCTTGTGATTATGGCTGTATTAGGCGTACACCACGCCCTCACTTTGAACTTTATCCTGATGGCTATACTGGTCATCCTTTTGCACAAAAACCCGAAAAGCTTCCCGGTAATATACATGACACTTCTGGCATTTCTAGCCATGTTTATCAACTCAGACAACGTTTTGGGATTTGTTTACAAAAATATTCGAGTCAACAACCAGTACAACATTATTCAGGCAGGCCTCTCAAAAAACGGTAACCGCGTCATGAGAATCAACCGCAACAATTCATCCAGTTATAACGATAACGGCACAAAGCACTCTTATATAAACTTTGCTGAAAAAGTTGCCATTACCCCGATTCTTGATGCCAACCCGCCAAAAGACGTTTTGGTTATTGGTGCAGGGGGCTTCACCTTCGGCCACAATGACACCAACAATAATTACATTTATGTAGACATAGATAAGGATTTAAAAGAAGTAGCAGAGCGTTATATCCTCAAAGAACCTATCGGAAAAAACAAAAGGTTTGTACCCAAACCGGTGCGCGCTTTTCTCCATGGAGACAACAATAAATACGATGTCATTTATCTTGACGC
>JAGLKL010000053.1 GCA_023141075.1 Alphaproteobacteria bacterium | reverse complement strand
GAAGCCGGGGTTTCAATATATTGCTTAAAGATCTGCAGATATTCAGCGCCTACAGCGCCATCAACGCAACGGTGATCAACCGAAAGCGTGCAACTCATTACCGTTCTGATTTTTATTTCACCATGTTCAACAACCGGGCGTTGCTCACCTGCCCCAACAGCAAGAATGCACCCTTGTGGCGGGTTAATAATCGGAGAAAATTCCTTAACTCCGAACATACCCAGATTAGACACGGTAAAAGTACCACCTTGAAATTCTTCAGGTTTGAGTTTGTTTTCCCGTGCGCGTGAGGCCAAATCCTTAACTTCGGCAGAAATCTCTCTCAGACCCTTATCTTCAGCCGCTTTAATTATTGGTGTAATCAGGCCATGCGGCGTTGAAATTGCTACACAGACATCGGCCTTGAGATATTGATGGATGGCCTCTTCCGACCACGAGACATTAGCTGCCGGATAAGATTTAAGTGCCATTGCTGCAGCCTTCATAATGAAGTCATTGACCGAAAGCTTGTATTCACCATTGGCTATATCGTTCAATGTTTTACGGGTGAGCAGCAAATTATCCAATATACAATCCACGGTAAGATAAAAGTGCGGAATCTCTTGCTTGGACTCAGTCAAACGTTTTGCAACCACCTTACGGATATTGTTATTCGGAATTTCCTTATAAGCCATGCCATAGATATTGGTTTTAACATCCGGATCATCATAAATTGCGACATCAGTTTGTGGAGCATTCGTCACAGGAGCAGGTGCATTCTTGGTTTTTTCAATATCAGCTTTAACAATACGCCCACGCGGACCGGTTCCTTGTATATGAGCCAGATCAATTCCTTTTTCTTTTGCAAGGCGTTTAGCAAGTGGAGACGCAAAAACTCGTTCTCCTGATTGCGCTGCCGGAGTAGCCGGAGTAGCCGGAGTAGCTTTCACTTCTGTTGGCTTTTCTACTTTCTTTTCTTCGTGGACAGGTGTGCCACTTGAAGCTGCAGAAGACATATCTATGTCATCAACGCTTTCCCCATCTTCCAAAAGAACGGCAATAACATCATTGACCGGCACATTTTGCGTACCTTCCGGCACAATGATTTTTCCGATGATACCATCATCTATCGCCTCAACTTCCATTGTGGCTTTATCGGTCTCAATCTCGGCGATCACATCACCTGACTCAACGGTATCTCCTTCAGATTTAAGCCATCTGGCTAAATTACCCGTTGTCATCGTAGGTGATAGGGCAGGCATTGTAATATTTATCGGCATCGTTATTTACGCATCCACGTTATTGTTAACAATTAAAATTTATTCAGTTAATCGGCATAGCAGACTTTCTTGACTGCTTCGATAATATCATCGCTTTGCGGCAACACCATCGCTTCAAGATTTGCAGCATAAGGCATAGGAACATCCTTACCGCAAACCCGTAAAACCGGGGCATCTAGATAATCAAAAACATGCTCTCCGCACAATGCTGCAATCTCGGAGCCTATACCGGCGTAAGGCCAGCCTTCTTCGACAGAGACAATGCGGTTTGTCTTCTTCACGCTCTCCAAAATAGTCCAACGATCCAGCGGACGTAATGTACGTAAATTAATTACTTCTGCATCAATGCCTTGCTCTGCCAGTTTTTCTGCAGCTTGCAATGCTTTGCTTACATTAATTGAGAATGCAGTAATTGTGACATCACTTCCTGCACGCTCTATTTTTGCGCGGCCAAGCGGAATAACGTAGTTTTCATCGGTTGGAACGTCAAAGCTCTGCCCGTACAGAATTTCGTTTTCCAGACACACAACCGGGTTGGGGTCACGAATAGCGGCTTTCATCAGTCCCTTAGCATCTGCTGCAGACCATGGAGCAATAACTTTTAGGCCGGGCACATGTGCATACCAGCTTGCGTAACACTGTGAATGTTGTGCAGCAACTCTTGCCGCTGCACCATTAGGACCACGGAATACAATCGGACACCCAAGTTTTCCACCTGCCATATACAATGTTTTTGCTGCAGAGTTTATGATGTGGTCAATGGCCTGCATAGCAAAATTCATAGTCATGAACTCGACAATCGGACGAAGCCCGTTCATAGCGGAACCTACAGCCATTCCGGTAAAGCCGTGTTCAGTAATCGGCGTATCAACCACACGTTTGTCGCCAAATTCATCAAGCAGACCTTGCGATACTTTATAAGCACCCTGATATTGTGCAACTTCCTCACCAATAAGATAAACAGTCTTATCTTTCCTCATTTCTTCGGCCATTGCATCACGCAACGCTTCTCGCACACTAAGCTCTTTTGTATCGTCAAAATAAGCCGATTCATCAAAAGACGGTGGCTCTATGATCGCACCTTGTGCATATAGAATGTCGCGGTTTTCAACAACTGCCCCAGCCGGTTGTTCTACTGTTTGATTAGAAGATTGAATGGGTTTCTCATCATTTGCAGGTTCGGCAGTCGGTTTACTATTTTTAGAAGTACCGGATTCAAGGCTTACGATGTCATCACCGCTCTCCCCATCTTCCAAAAGAATGGCAAGAACATCATTAACCGGCACATCCTGTGTTCCTGCCGGAACAATAATTTTTCCAAGAATACCGTCATCTATCGCCTCAACTTCCATTGTTGCCTTATCGGTTTCAATCTCGGCGATGACATCGCCTGATTCAATAGAATCACCTTCAGATTTAAGCCATTTGGCAAGATTTCCCTTAGTCATAGTTGGCGATAGGGCTGGCATTAATATTTCAGTTGGCATAGCTTACTGGCCTTCTTTTTCTTTTGTTTTAATAGCAAATTTCATGTTAGACACTCTCCACTAATACGTCTGTCCAAAGGTCTTCGGCTGGTGGCTCCGGGCTTTCCTGAGCGAATGTAGCGGCATCTTTAACAATGGATTTGATATCTTTATCTATTTCCTTGAGCTCTGTTTCGTCAACGTTCATTTCCATAAGTATAGCTTTTACATTCGTGATGGGATCACGTTTTTCCTTCATGCAACTCACTTCTTCTTTTGTCCGGTATTTCGCCGGATCAGACATTGAGTGACCACGATATCGATATGTCATCATCTCAAGAATATATGGCCCGTTACCTGAACGGATATAGTTCAAAGCCTGATCAGCGGAATCGCGTATTGCCAGAAGATCCATTCCGTCAACCTGTTCTCCGGGAATACCATATCCTTCGCCGCGCCGGTAAAGTTGTCCGGCTGAAGAGCGCGATACATCGGTTCCCATACCATACTTATTATTTTCAATAACAAAAAGAACAGGCAACTCCCAAAGCGCTGCCATATTATAGCATTCCGCTACCTGTCCTTGGTTGGACGCACCATCGCCCATGTAGGCAATGGCGACACCGTCGTCATTATTATACTTATGGGCAAAACCAAGCCCGGTTCCAATAGAAGTTCCAGCGCCGACAATACCGTGTCCACCAAAGAAATTCTTCTCAATGGAGAACATATGCATGGAGCCGCCTTTACCACGGGAATAACCATCAACACGTCCGGTAAGTTCAGCCATAATGCCGCTTGGTTCCATGCCACAAGCCAACATATGAGCATGATCCCGGTATGAAGTTACCACAGTATCCTGAGGTTGTTGCACCGCTGTTACGCCTGTCACAACAGCTTCCTGACCTATATATAAATGGCAGAACCCCCCAATTAACCCCATACCGTAAAGCTGTGCGGCTTTTTCCTCAAATCGGCGAATTAACAACATATCGCGATAGAATTTTTTTAGCTTGTCTACAGGCAGATTGGCAATGGATTCATTGCTGTTGTCATCTGCTGCATTAGATTCTTTTGTTGACGCCACAGATTAATTCCTCCCAAGAATTTTTAATAAGATTACGGAACAAAAGTGCTACACTATTTAAAAGGTGAATTCCAGAGAAAAAATACGTTTTTGTGCGGCGCAAAATGTTGTTATTTAAGGATAATTTTGTGTTTAAGCTGCTTAAAAACCGTTTGTTAGCGGCTCAGAATAACGATTTCGTCGCTTTTATTATATCCAAGAATATACCGGATTTGCTCTTCTAAAAGATCAGTGGATAATGTAGCTGGGCGCATCAATGTAACTTTTCCCTCTAAAAGTGCAGTTTTCTCTTTTAGAGAATCCAATTCACCGATTTTTGCAATTGCAACAGGACGTAAAGACGTAAGCTGCGGATAACTACAGCGCCCAAATATAATGTGGTATGAGAAATAAACGCACAAACATATCCCTATCAGTAGAGGTATGTTCTTCTTAAATACAGCAAAGATATCCACAGTTCTTTTCATACTTTGTATAGAATCACAAAGATTCCTGTGGATCAAGGAAAAATCCGTAATAGAGTCAATAGGTTAACGTAGAACATAAAAGGAACAAAGCCACTAAACGACTCATATGACTTGCTTTTTTCAATTAGATATTTTTTTGACTCTTCACCAATTTTTTGACGTGCATGATGTCATTTGTAGATCGCCACTTAAATGTTTCCAAAGATCTTCAGTCCGAATATCAGGGAAGTCAATGTCATCGCAATTCAGAACACGCCATACGCCGCGTCTGATCTCAGCTTCTAATTGTCCGGTGTTCCATCCTGAAAAACCAAAATATAACGGCAAACGTATCCCTTCATTCGGCTGTTTCCCTTTTTGTACCGCCTCTTCCGTAGAATCACGGTAAATTTTATAGCTATTATATTCCACAACAGTTAGGGGCTGGGTTCTCCAACGCGAGGCCTTGCTCGGAATATCCAGAGCAATGATTTTATAGGACGGAAATGTCACCGGTCCCCCCTTGAACAAAGAGTAAGACTCCATTTCTTCGGAAGTTTTAACTTTTTTTGCAAGTTCGTCTGACAATGGGTAATTTATGATAATTCCCTGAGCTCCCCAAATACCGTTATAAAACATGTAAATAACACTTTTTGAAAAGTTCGGATCGTTTTCAGCTTTATTTGTGGCAACCAAAATACGTCCTGTTTGCCCACTATAGAAGCCAAAAAAGTTCGGCAAGCAAATCAAAATAGCAGCAGCCAAAAAATAATACCGGGTTTTTTTAAAAGGGTTGTCTTTCTTTTTCTGCATAGCGACACCTAAAATAATTTTCAGTTGCTTTCAAGACCTATAATGTACTTATTAGCGCGAATAGGAAAGCAACAATTAGTGCTCGCCTTTATCAAAAAGACAGGCATTAAGAAAGATTATATAATATCAAAACTTTATCAGCGTTTATGAACGCAGAAAGCTTCTGCCCGAATAACGTGCATTCGTATCCAACTCCTCTTCGATACGCAAAAGCTGATTATATTTTGCAACCCGATCAGAGCGTGAAAGCGAGCCTGTTTTAATCTGCCCGGCATTAGTAGCTACTGCCAGATCAGCGATTATAGTGTCCTCTGTTTCGCCAGAGCGGTGTGACAACACAATACCAAACCCTGCTCTCTTGGCCATCTCTATAGCTTCAAGCGTTTCGCTTAACGTCCCGATCTGGTTGACTTTGACTAAGATAGCATTGGCTGATTTTTCTTCGATGCCGCGTTTCAGGCGTTTTGGGTTGGTCACGAATAAATCATCGCCCACAAGCTGGATTTTATCACCCAGTGCAGATGTAAGAGCGTTCCACCCATCCCAGTCATCTTCAGCCATACCGTCTTCAATCGAGACAATCGGATAGCGGTTGCAAAGATCTTCATAGTATTCAACCATTTCCCTAGAGTTTAAGGTTTTTCCTTCGCCTTCAAGGACATATTTTCCATCTTTATAGAATTCACTTGAAGCACAATCCAGAGCAATCACGACCTCTTCTTCCGGTTTATATCCTGCTGCTTCAATGGATTTAATGATAAAGTCCAAGGCTTCGTCCGAAGACTTGACTGCCGGGGCAAATCCGCCTTCATCTCCCACATTTGTGTTATACTCGGCGGTTTTAAGCTGCTTTTTAAGGGCATGGAATATTTCCGCACCCATACGCAAACCTTCAGCAAAGTTAAGTGCTGAAATCGGCATAATCATGAATTCCTGAATATCAACAGGGTTATCAGCATGTGCTCCGCCATTTAAAATATTCATCATCGGCGTTGGCAGAATATGTGTATAAGTCCCGCCAATATAACGATAAAGCGGCACATCAAGCTCTGCCGCCATCGCCTTGGCAACGGCCAGCGACACTCCCAAAATGGAGTTAGCACCCAGACGGCCTTTATTCTCCGTTCCATCTAAATCAATTAGGATTTGGTCAACATACATTTGGTCTTCAGCATCAATACCGACGAGCGCCTCAAAAATCTCTGTATTCACGAAATCAACAGCCTTTGTCACACCTTTTCCAAGATAACGGTTTTTATCACCATCACGCAATTCCACCGCTTCGTGCACGCCTGTTGAAGCTCCTGAAGGAACGGCCACACGGCCGATAACGCCGGTTTCAAGCTGGACATCAACTTCTACAGTTGGATTTCCGCGGCTGTCCAGAATTTCACGCCCGTGAATATCGATAATAGCAGTCATAATTTCGTCCTTTTCGTTATCTGAGTTTTATAGTGTCGCCGGTCTTTCCTTGGAAATTTTGTCAAATTCCATCAAGGTTTCAAGTAGCTCAGGAACATCGCTGAGCTTGAGCATGTTTGGCCCGTCTGAAGGCGCATTATCCGGATCTTGGTGCGTTTCCATGAATACCCCTGCAACGCCAACAGCTACAGCGGCGCGTGCCAGCACAGGAACCATTATGCGGTCTCCTCCCGAAGAACCCCCTAGCCCACCGGGTTGTTGCACAGAGTGCGTGGCATCAAAAATCACCGGATAGCCGGTTTTCTTCAATTCCGGCAAAGCCCGCATATCTGAAACCAGCGTATTATACCCAAAACTTACACCCCGCTCACACAGCAAGATATTATCATTCCCACTCTCAGAAATCTTCTTAGCGACGTTTTTCATGTCCCACGGTGCAAGAAACTGCCCTTTTTTGACATTGAGTGTTTTCCCGGTTTTAGCTGCTGCAATCAACAAATCTGTCTGACGGCACAAAAAAGCCGGAATTTGCAAAACGTCAACCACCTCAGCCATCTCTGCGCATTGCTCCGGCAAATGGATGTCAGTGAGAACCGGGACACCATAATGGGCTCTTAGGTCAGTAAAAACCTGCAAACCAGTTTCAAATCCGACGCCGCGTTTGCTTTTAAGCGAAGTGCGGTTGGCTTTGTCAAAAGATGTTTTATAGATAAATTGTAATCCGAGACGTTTCGTAAGCTCTTTCAATGCGCCACACATCTCAAAAGCGTGATCCCGGCTTTCCATCTGGCAAGGGCCGGCAATCAGAGTCATGGGACGGTCATTAGCAATAGAAAGTTGATCTACTTTCACAGTTCTTTGAGCTATGTCATTCATATCATTATCCATATTTGAATTTATCCATTCATTTGTGATTCGAGTACGGCTTGGTGAAGATAAAGATATGACCTCAATCTTACACTAGCAAGTCAAAAAAGGTTAGGGTTAAACAAGCCGATCCTGCTCAACCGCCGCTGCGATAAAAGACACAAACAGCGGATGCGGATCAAACGGTTTTGACTTAAGCTCGGGGTGGAATTGTACTCCGACGAACCACGGATGACCATCAAATTCCACGATTTCCGGTAATTTCCCATCCGGGGACATAGCAGAAAATGTAAGCCCCGCTTCTTCAAGTTGTTCGCGGTAATTTGTATTCACTTCATAACGGTGTCTGTGGCGCTCGCTAATATCTTTTACCCCGTATATTTCAGCTATTTTAGAGCCTTTTTTCAGCACTGCAGGATAAGCACCCAAACGCATTGTGCCGCCCAGATATTCATCTTCCGAACGTTCCTCGACTTTGTTGCCTTTAATCCATTCAGTCATAACACCGATAACCGGTACTTTACAGTTTTTGAACTCACTGGAGCCGGCACCGTCAATGCCACATAGATGCCGTGCTACTTCGATAACGGCCATTTGCATACCAAAACAAATACCAAAATATGGAATCTTCTTCTCTCTGGCATATTGAACGGCGCGGATCTTACCTTCCACGCCTCGATCTCCAAAACCGCCGGGAACAAGAATACCGCTAACGCCACGCAAATGGGCTTCCGGGTCTTCAGATTCAAAAATTTCTGATTCAATGAATTTGAGA
>JAGLKL010000052.1 GCA_023141075.1 Alphaproteobacteria bacterium | reverse complement strand
AAGCGATGAACGTTCTTGAAGAGGGAACAGCCGAAAGAGATAATGTTTTGGGCATCTCCTCTTTGCTGGCCACGGTCTTTATTTCGCTTGCCCTGACAATCGAGCTTAAATACGAATTTCTTTCCGTAGCAATAGCTGCTCAAGTTCTTGCCACAGCGTGGATTGCAACCCGCATTCCTATTACAGCATTAAGGCAAATAGCTACGCTGTTGGCTCTGGTTTTCGGGTTTTTGCTTATTCCGCAGGCTTTATTACTTGTGCAGCTTACGGCCTATAGCTTAGTTGAATTAAAACTGCATTTACAAACATCGGTTCCGATTGTTGATTGGCCTTTATTCCAGCTTGGCCTGCCTGCAGCATTGTTCATCGGGGCGACTTACTTTTTGCGGCAAAAAAAAGGTGAGGATCGATTTGTTCGCTGCCTTGAGCTTGCAAGCGTGGGATTGGTAGCAGTAATGGGGTATTACTTAAATCGCCATGCTTTCCACGTTGCTGATGAAATTATGTTTAAAGAAGCAAGTTTCTTTGAACGCAACATCATGACAAACATCCTATTTGCATATGGTGTAGCATGTCTTTATTCAGGGCGACGTTTTGAAAGAATTGCCTTTTCATGGGGAGGCGCTGGACTTTGTGCAGTAGCAATATTCCGCGTCGTTTATTTTGATCTGATAATGCATAATCCGCTTTGTACACATCTAGATATTCGCGGTGTATTTCTTGCAAATGAACTTGCTCTAGCTTTTGGATTGCCTATTCTATGGGCTTGGGTTGCCAAGACAGAGCTTGCCCATACAAACATGAAAAAACTGTGTAATTATACCGGCCTATCTATTCTGCTTTTTGTTTTTACATGGATCAGTTTGAATATCAGATTTTTCTTCCATGGCGCAGATTTAAGTGTTGGTATAACAACAAATGCTGAGACCTATGCCTATTCAGTGGTTTGGTTATTACTTGGAATTACCTTGCTTGTGCTCGGAGTATGGAAGCAAGATAAGATGATCCGTTATGCCTCTTTGGCCATCATGATTTTAACAGTAGGAAAAGTGTTTCTCCATGATGCTTCTGAACTGGAAGGATTATACCGCGTCTTCTCATTCCTTGGTTTAGGGGTGTCTTTATTGGGTTTAAGCTTTTTATATACTCGTTTTGTATTTAAAGATGATACGAATAAATATAGTGGCTTCACTTAAGAATAATAGGCACTCCCCAACCTTTTTATAGCCTTTAAAAATTACTTATTTTTCTTAAGCTGATGAAGAACCTGAAGATTATTATAAGCAGCTTTATAGAAGCTAGGTCTAACTTCAATAGCCTTAAGAAGTAGACGCTCTGCTTGAGCATAATTACCTTGAAGCATGGCTGCATAGCCAGCATTATTTAGAGATTCTGACCTGTCCAGCTCATCACTTTCAATAGTTGCCTCATCGTATTTATTCTGCATAGCAAGGGCTAGCTTATAATTTATTTCTGAAATTTTAAGATTAGTTTTATAGCGCATAGCCTCAATGAAGGCTTTCTCAGCATCTTTAAAACGTTCCTGTGCCATGTAAGAAACGCCCATATTATTATATATAACATGCTCATCTGGCGTATGTTCAAGAGCATTGCTATAAGCAAAATCAGACTCATCCCACATTTTTTGGTAATCATAAACTTGCGCCAAACCATTCCATGCACGCCATAAACTATTATCTCCCTCAACAGCAAATACCAAAGATTCTTCAGCTTTAAGCTGATCCCCTCTTTTTAAAGACGCCAACCCTATGCCCTGATGAGCCTGAAATTGATACTCTGCATCTGGAATCAAGATATTATAATTTTCAAGCGCCTTGTCTGTTACACCAAGTTTAAGAAAGCTTTCAGCAAGCCCGAACCTAGCCTCAGAATCCTTGTCATCCAAATGAATTGCGGTCTGATAGGTTTTAAGAGCCACATCATATTTTTCAGCTTTAAGTGCTGAATTACCACGTTTTTTTAAAGCTGTTATATCAGTTACATCAGCTTCAGGAATAAACTGGCTAGATTGTGTTGTTGTGCAGGCACCTAAAGAAATGCTTAATAACATAGCAATAGCAAAAAAAGTTTTACGAAATAACAAGATTTTCACCTCTAAATTTCTTTTGAAGTGTACTGAATTGAATCATCTAACTCCAGAAGATCTTTACCAACTGTCAATTTAACCCTTGTATTTAAAAGTTCACTTTCTTTAAGTTCAACATTAACTGGTAAGATACTAGCAAGTTTTTCTGCCCTCTCCTTATTACCAGATGCAAATTCTATGATCGATCTTTTATGACCAAAATGCCAAGAATCCCCTATACTTGGAACCTCAAGTCCTCTACAAGCCAAATAGCCAGAAAAGCGACGTGCCATTTTAGGACGACCTGTACCATTTAAAACCTTATATGTCGGGTTATCAAACCAAACAATTTTCTCTTTTACTACCTCTTGGTTTATTTTCTTTCCTAATATACTACTTAGAGCATCACGAATACGGCTAAAAAAACCAGATTTTTCAGAAGATACCACAACATTTGAGATGTCAGGCTTATTCTGAGGCACAGGAATGTTAGCTAATTTAGTTCCAAGCTGGTTTGCTTCCGGTATTTGAGGTTTATGAGAAGGAACAGGCAAAATGATTTCTAAAGCTACTGCCAATTCAATCTCTTCATGCACAGCTTTAATTTGACTTTCAATGCTACTTTGCTGTTGATTTATATCCTTTGCACGTTCAATTTCAGCCTTTATTTCTGATTTACGCTTCAAAATTTTTGCAATAGCAATATTTGATTTATATTTCTCTAAAATCTTGCTCTGAGCCTTAGGTTTTGGTTTAACCATTTCCCAATTTCGTTCAGTTGTACGCTCTATAACATAACCTTCAGCTACAAATATCTCTTCTTGAGTATCTTTAATTTTTTCAAGAGCAGTTACTGCTGCAAGCGACTGATTGCTTTGTGCTACAGCTATCATTGTTGGCGTTGTCTCTTCCTGAATATTTACATCTAATAGCTCTTTAGCAGCCTCAGCCAAATGGATAGCATTTTCATATGCTCCCTGTTTATACTGTGAATAAGCTAAGTTACTGTAAGTTACAGGTAATTCAGGCTCTAGTGCCAAAGCCTGCTGATAATATTTCTGTGAAAGATCAAAACGACCTAACATATCATAAGCAATACCCAGACCATTAAGAGACTTAGGATTGCTGCCATTAACACGTATATCACGACGAAAAGCCTCAATCGCCAAACCATAATCAGACAAAGCTAGATAAGAACGCCCCATATTATACAGTTTACCATTTGTTACTTGAGCCTCTGCAACCTCCCAATTATCAGACTTAGACGTCTGTATTTCATAGGTTTGCATGGTTTGGCATGCTCCCATAAACAACGCAGTTGAAATAAGCAGTGTAGATTTTATATTTGAGTATTTCATGAACCTGCTCCTGCTAAGTGACGAATAATCATAATTATTGAAGGACCAACCATTGCAATAATGGCCGGCGGTACGGTAAACATAATAGCCCCAAGAGCCAGTTTAACCGGCATCATATTGGCCTTTTCTTCTGCACGCATATAACGTTTATCTCTCATTTCACTACTATAAACTCGCAAGGCATCAGCAATACTAACGCCAAATTTGTCAGCCTGCTTAATAACAGTAATAAACGACGAAATATCATCAACGCCTGTGCGCCAAGCAAAATCACCCAGAGCATCATAACGATTTTTTCCAACGCTAAGTTCACGCACAACAATTTGAAGCTCTTCTGCTAGAATCGGGCTGGATATTTTAATTTCTTTAACAACACGGTTAAGAGCCTGATCAAATCCATGCCCAGCTTCAATACAAACAAGGATCAAATCAAGAGCGTCGGGAAACCCCTCCTGTGCACCTAGTTTACGATATTGAAAATTACGATCTAACCAAAACTTAGGGCCAAAAAAACCAGTTACTAGCGTTAATAACATAACCGTAATGATCAAATATATAGGGCTATTTTGCATAGCCATAGGGAAAATAACGACCCCAAGAAATAAAGCACTAAAGCTAGATACTATACGTACAGCATTAAAAACACGAACATCAGAAGGCTTACGATAACCTCCACGAATAAGAGCTCGTCTAAGACGACTTAACTTTTCCTGATCATCAGGAGTTAAATATTTATCGTAGCGCTTCAATTTTGTGTTATCAAGCGCAAGCCCCTGTTGTGTATTTTCTATAGCACTAGATTTTTTACTTTTATCTTGCAAGCGACGACTGGTATACATACGTGCAATAATTAAATCGCGTGCGCTATAAAAAATAAGAATAACAGAAGCAAAAATAAAAATTTGTGCCAGTATAAAAGTTATATTTATATCATTTTCAAACATTTAACACTCCAGTTACACTCTAATAGTCGTCATAATACGCATAGCAATGACATTAATAATCAACATAACAGCCATTAACGCAGCTATGTGGGGAAAGTACTCATAATCAGATACTTTGGTATAATAACCAGGATTAATCACATTCATTACAAAAAGCATAAAAACCGGGAAAGCTGATAAAAACCAAGCTGAAAAACGCCCTTCAGCAGTAAGAGCTTTAACTTTTCGCATAAGACGGAAACGTCCACGAATAATCTTGGACAGACCTTCCAGTACTTCAGCCAAATTACCACCAGATTCATGTTGGATTTGCACAGCAACAATGAAGAACCTTAGATCTTGTAGTGTGATACGTCCCAACATACTCTCCAAAGCATCTGGCACATCCTTACCGTAAGTAATTTCCTGAGAAACCAGATCAAACTCTTTACCTATTGGATCTGACATCTCCTGCCCCACTGTTTGCATGGCTATGCTCAGTGGCTGACCAACACGCAAACTCCGTACAATCAATTCAATGGCATCAGGAAACTGTTCTGCAAATTTATAATGACGCGCTTTCACTTGTTTTTTTAATATTATAGTTGGCAACCCAAACCCTACAATCATTGCAATAATAACCGTTATAATAAAAGGGATAATTGGCGCAAAAAATGTAAGAGCAAAAATAACACTGATAGTTATACCGGCAATTACTATATATAACCTAGCTATAGTAATCTCATGATCTGCATTTAAAATAAGCCCACGATAGAATTTATCGATCGACATATTATCCAGATTATTATCTTGTGATACTCGCTTAATACTAGAATTCAATTGGCTAGTATCTTCTTTTAATCGACCCAAACGACGCTTAATTCGTTGTTCTCCTTGCGAAGATTCACCACTAAAAAAGTAAAAAGCCCATTCCATAAGAAAAAAAACAGCTAATACAATGCATCCATATAATAATAATTCCTGCAATAAAGTCATAGCGTTTTAAATATCCCTATCATTAACAAATAAATTGTCTGAAAGTGGCATACCCCATTCCTCTGCACGCTGTAAAAACTTAGGCCGTACACCCGTTGCAATATGCTTGCCAAGGACTTCACCATCAGATGAAATTCCTGTACGCTTAAACATGAAAATCTCTTGCATTGATACTACATCACCTTCCATACCCGTCATTTCCTGAAGGCTCACAAGTTTACGCTTTCCATCCCCCATTCTTTGAATCTGAACAATAACATCAATTGCAGAAACAATCTGACTTCGCAGTGCTTTCATAGGAATTTCAATGCCTGTCATACCAATCATATGTTCAAGCCGTGTTATAGCATCTCTAGGACTATTAGCATGAACGGTAGTCATAGAACCATCATGACCTGTGTTCATGGCTTGCAGCATATCTAAAACCTCACCACCGCGAACCTCACCGACAACAATTCTATCTGGTCGCATACGCAAAGAGTTTTTAAGTAGGTCACGTTGCGATACCTCACCTACGCCTTCAATGTTAGCTGGCCGCGTTTCCATACGACCAACATGTTCCTGTTGAAGTTGTAATTCTGCTGTATCTTCAATCGTTACAATACGTTCTTTATTGCTAATCAAGCTCGACATCGCATTGAGCATAGTGGTTTTACCTGATCCAGTACCACCTGAAATCAAAACATTGAGTTTAGTTTTAACAATCACATCCAAAATTTCACAAATCTCTTTAGAAATTGTTTCATTTTCAATCAATTTTCCCATAGTAAAAGGCATTTTAGAAAATTTACGAATGGACAATAAGGGGCCATCAAGCGCACAAGGAGGTAAAAGAGCATTAACCCGACTTCCATCTAACAGTCGCGCATCCACCCAGGGCTGAGATTCATCAACGCGGCGACCAACTGCTGCAACAATTTTCTGAATAATACGCGTCAGATGATCATTACTGCTAAATTTAGTTTTCACTCGCTCAAGGCGACCAAAGCGCTCTACATACACCTGCTCATATGTATTGACAAGAATATCCGAAATGGTTGGATCCTTAATGAGTGGCTCTAGAGGACCTAAACCAAGAACTTCATCCAAAAGCTCTTCAAGCAACTCCTTATATTCTTGCGCATTTAACACAACACGCTCTTTTTCTAATAATTCTTTAAGTATGGGAGTCAATTCTTTTTTAATTTTAGAACGTTCCATTGTTTCCATAGCATCCAGATTAACCAAATCAAGGAGCTTTTGGTGCAGTGAAACCTTAAGATTTGTACGCAGGATTTCTGCCTCCCTTTGCTCTGAATCATTAGAGGCTAATGCCGGTTCTGGATCTTTTGATTTCTTATCTTCCGGTAACTCAACAACAGGGTCTTTAATGACCACTTCGTCAACAACAAACTCTTCCTTCTCTATTATATCGTTGTTTCTATTTTTAAAATTCTTAAACATTATATTACTTAAGCTCCTATTATCTGGCTCGACTAAAAAGCCCTTTTTTTACAACATTTACCTCATCAACAGATTGACTAAGCATTTCTCTAAGACCTTGTACAAATTTGCTGTTTGGCTTCAATATTGCAGCAGGCATACCCTGATCAAGAGATGCTGATATCAACTCATAATCATTAGAAATCATATAATCTATTTTCCGCCCTAAAGCTTCGCTAGCTTGAGCAATCGTAATATTATCATTTCGCAAGCGACCAAAAGAGCTATGGCGATTAACAATGATTTTAACAGGCAACCCTTGCAAGCTTTCCTGCTCAAGAACCGAAAACCATCGTTTTAACTGACGTATAGCCGGGACATTAAGTTGGGTAACTACATAAATTATTTTTGATTTTTGAAAAACACTATCAGTCCACATAGTCATAGTTTGCGGCATATCAACAATAATATAAGGATAGCGCTTTTGTGCAAGATTAAGAAGTTTATCAACAACATCACTACTTATAGCTTCAACAGGCAATGGTGCTTCTGGTGTTGTTAAAACCTTTAATCCACTATTATGATGCATCATCATACCTTCTAACATTTCACGATCCAACCGCTCAGGCTTGTCCAACAAATCCATCACAGGCGAATACCCAGGAAGATCGAGATGAATCGATGCGCCACCAAACTGCAAATCAAAATCAAGCAAACATGATGCACTTCTACCACTACAGGCTTCGTTAATTATAGTCGCAGCATTAACAGCCAAAGTAGTTGCTCCCATACCTCCAGAAGCATGGGCAAAAGTTATAATATCACTTTTCTGTGAAGAGTTATCACTCCCATAATTTTTTTCTACAACGCGCAAAACAGACTCAACGGTTTCATTTATATCTAAAGGCAGGGATAAGAAATCGCTCACACCCAGTCGTAAAAGTCTGAGCATTCTTTCATGTTCAAATCCTTTGGAAATAATCATAAAAGGTGTGCGTCCCCCACATATTTTTCGAAAAGAATTAAGCGTAGCTGCCACATCCTGATCTTTCTTTTCTATTTCAAGCAAAACAACACTATTATGTTTATCATTACCAATTTCTTTACGAGCAGTGTCCAAGTCACCTAACACAACTTTACAGGTGATTTCCGGCATTTCATTCAAAATATTCAATAACTGATCGCGTGTACCAGAATTTTTTACAATACCTAATACATGGAAATTATCTTGTGTTTTCATATTACTAATTTTTGATCCACTTGATTTTATCATTAATGTTTATGCCCCATTGTCACTTAAATCTTCACCAGTTATTGTGGCAGACACCGCTGGCAAGCTGCCCAAAGCATTTGTTGCACCAAGCAATCTCCCCAAAACTCCAGTTTGGTGAGGTACTCCCGCTATCCTTACTGTTATGACAGGAATTATAGGTCCACCGGCATAGCCCAATCCTTCATAGGAATAGCTGATAGTGACATGCTCCGCTTCCAGCCCGCCCAGAAAATTTTGCATACGACCTAAAATACGATTGAACGCTACTGCCTCACAAGCA
>JAGLKL010000051.1 GCA_023141075.1 Alphaproteobacteria bacterium | reverse complement strand
TTTCTGCACTTTCCAGATCGGCAAGCATCAGTTCGGTGTCAATAGTTTCAATATCGCGCAAAGGATCAACCGAGCCCTCAACATGGTGAACATCGGCATTTTCGAAACAGCGCACGACGTGAATGATCGCATCAGTCTGGCGGATATTAGATAAGAACTGATTGCCTAGCCCCTCTCCCTGTGAAGCCCCTTTTACAAGCCCTGCAATGTCTACAAACTCAAGCTGGGTGGGAATAATATTGGCTGATTTTGCAATTTTGGCAATTTTGTTCAAACGCTCATCAGGAACGGCGACCCGACCCACATTTGGTTCAATTGTACAAAAGGGAAAATTCTCTGCCTGCGCTGCCGCTGTAGCTGTTAATGCGTTAAACAAGGTGGACTTACCCACATTGGGCAACCCGACTATTCCACAATTAAAACCCATTATTGTTTCCTTTGCTTTTTTCTAAGCCCGGATGTTTCGTATCAGATAGCAACAAATCACTCCTGCTCCTGATTGTTCTTAATGTATTCTTTTATCAGAACTCCGTAAGTCTCTGGATTTTCTTCTACAATTTTCCCTGCTTTATCCCCCATAAAATCCACAAGCGGGATCAAATATTCGCATTCTTCTTTTGAAAAGTCGCTTAAGACATAGTTCGTTACCTGACCCTTATAATCAGGACGACCAATTCCGATACGAACCCTCCAGAAATCAGCGGCACCTAAATGCGCCTGAACTGAGTTGAGTCCGTTATGACCTGCATTACCGCCCCCCTGCTTAATGCGAACATCGCCTGAAACAAGATCCAAGTCATCATGAAACACGACAATTTTGTCTGGATCAATCTTATAAAATTTAGCAACCGATCCAACAGAGTTCCCGGAATTATTCATATAAGTCTGAGGCTTGAGCAAGATAACCTTTTTTCCGCTTACACGCCCTTCAGAAATAAGTCCTTGAAATTTTACGCGATATCCCGAAAAAGCTCCTGCGCTTTGTTCGATTATCGAATCAAGTGTCAGAAAACCTATATTGTGACGGTTCCTGATATGCTGAGTACCGGGATTTCCCAATCCTACAAATAGCCACATATTATTTATTCCCTATTCAAATATATAGAAATTAGGAATACTGCTACGCAACATGTTAAACAAGAAATTATTCTTCTTTCGTGCTTTCTTCTTCAGAATTGGCTTCTTCGCTTTCGTCTTCTTCAATACCATCTTCTTCAGCGCCTCCAGCTTCAGCTTCTTCCTCACTCTCGATTTCTTCAGCTGTCTTAGGCGGAAGAAGCGTAGCAACGGCCAAACTAGCATCGTTCACCAACTCGGCTCCTTCCGGTAAAACAATATCGGAAAGATGGATCGCATCACCATGTTCTTTATCCTCAAGGCTAACCTCAACATGATCGGGTATGTTTATGGCACTACACATTAATTCTACAGTGTGACGCACGACGTTAACAGTTCCTTTTTGTGATAAGCTTGGGCATTTATCTTCATCAATGAAGGAAACAGGAACTTTTACTGCCAATTTCGTTTTCTTGTTCACACGCAGAAAATCAACATGTTCGACTCGGTCTGTGACCGGGTGGAGTTGGACATCACGAGCAAGCACAATATGTTTGTCTTTATCGACGTTCAGATCACATAGTGTTGTGAACATACGTCCTTTATAGTACTCAACATTGACATCATTGCTATCAATAGAAATATTAAGGGGATCTTTTTTGTCTCCGTAAATGACTGCAGGTATACAGCCTTCGCGACGAAGTGAACGAGCAACCCCCTTGCCGGCGCGTTCCCTCTTCTTCGCTTTTAAAGCATAGTTATTAGCCATAGCTATTTTTCCTTTTTATCAATGATCGACCTCCAGGGGTGCCGATCAGTTTAAAATGCGTGTATTTCAATGCAACAGCAAAAAAACGCACTGCAGACATAAATCAAATATTTGATATCTTTTCAAGAAAATTCTTATTGATTGGTGAGGAAGGCACGAAAATTACTTAAATAATTCCGAAATTGAGCGTTCCTCACTAATTCTCCGAGCCGCTTCACCGATAAGAGGCGCGATTGAGAGCTGCTCAACATTCGACGCAGACAACATTTCTTCAGTAGCCTGAATACTGTCCGTGATAACCAACTTTTTAAGAGGCGAGTTTGCTATGCGCTTAATAGCGCTTCCCGAGAGCACGCCGTGCACAACATAAGCATATGTGGCCTTAGCCCCGTTTTCTTCCAACGCTACGGCGGCGTTACATAGTGTTCCGCCGGAATCAACGATATCATCGACAAGAACACAGATTTTACCTTCCACTTTACCGATGACGTTCATGACTTCGGATACGCCTGCTTTCTCACGGCGCTTATCAATAATAGCAAGGTCTGCCCCCAGACGCTTGGCCAGATAACGCGCACGCACCACGCCGCCCACATCAGGAGAAACAAGACAAAGCTTCTCACCATTAAAAGCCTCTCCCAAAGAAGGGATAAAGATCGGCGCAGAACTTAGGTTATCTGTTGGAATATCAAAAAACCCTTGAATTTGTCCTGAATGGAGTTCAAGGGTTAAAACACGGTCAGCTCCTGCTGCTGTAATTAAATTTGCCACCAGCTTGGCAGAAATAGGAGTTCGTCCCCCGGTCTTCCTATCCTGACGAGCATAGCCAAAATAAGGAATCACTGCTGTAATACGCCGAGCCGAACCGCGTCGCAATGCATCAATAGCAATTAATAGTTCCATAAGATGGTCGTTGGAAGGATATGATGTTGATTGAATGAAGAATGTATCTTTACCACGGATATTTTCCATGATCTCGATAAATATCTCATTATCAGGAAATCTTCTTATATTGCATTGAGTTAACGGAACATCTAGGTAGGCCGATACTTGTTCTGCGAGTGCCAGATTAGAATTACCTGAGATCAGTTTCATTACACAATTCCTCTTAGGGTCTAAACCAATAGCTTTGCATTTTATTATTCAACACAAATTTTCCTAACAGCCGCACTATAAAAAAATACCCCCAGAAAGCAAGAAATTTCCACTATGAAACAAAGAATATCTGAGGTTTGTCTAATTTATAGGATAGAAATCACAGATATTTGTCGTCCATAATCTTTTTCGTTCCTATGTGTTGTCCGTCTATAACTATAGAATTTTTCTTCATTTTTATATGTGTCACAATCCAATGATGACACGTTTTTGAGCCCATAACGCGCCAAACGCCAAGCACAGTAGCCGGAAAGATCAAAATGGGAGTGTCCGTTTTTTTGTCCGGGTCTAAAGAATCGATTAGCGGCTTTGTCTTCTTCAATGAAAGGGGGAATGAAATCATTACTGACTTCGTACGAATCTTGTGCGATACACGGCCCGATACAAGCACGCAGGCTCTTTTCCATTGCTCCAAGCGTTTTCATCGTATCCAGAGTCTTTTCCATTACTCCGCCAAGAGTTCCCTGCCAGCCTGAGTGCGCCGCCCCTATTATGGGATTTGCATCGCTTTTCTGTCCTACAAAAAGAACAGGTGCGCAATCTGCTGTCAAAATACTTAGCGCTATACCCGGTTTATCGCATATAAGTGCATCTGTGTGCGGGCGATCCTCTTCAGGCCAGAGATCCTCCACAGTGATAACTTTGGTGCCATGTACCTGATAGACAGAAAGCAGGTTTTCCCGATTCGCTCCGGCTTTTTCGGCAACACGGCAGCGGTTTTCTGAGATATCTTCTTTTACGTCTCCCGAACCAGGGCCGCAATTCAGCCCCTCATAAAGTCCCGTGCTTACACCTCCTTTACGGGTAAAAAAGCCGTGAAACACAGAAGCACTGCTTGATGGAGCTATAAAATCATCCACTGTAAGATATTCGATGTTTTGGCTCATGGTTGGAAACTATCTTTTGTTTACACTTATTACAAGTTTGTTGAAAACTATCATTTCTACGCACAACCTCATGAAACATCCGGTTTTTTGTAGTAGTTTATTACGGTAAAATGGCTTTTTGCCTCTTTTTGGAGCCGCTTGATGGAAATAGATCTTTATAACTTGCTACATAGGAATGATATTCTTGTTCTTTTTACCGTCATAACTTTCGGATATCTCCTCGGGAAAATCAATATAAAGGGAGTAGAGCTTGGTAATGTTACCGGTGTCCTCATTGTCGGACTTGTCTTTGGTGCATTCGGATTCTCCGGTGTTCCTCAAATTGCAACATTCGGCTTCACGATCTTTATTTTTTGTGTTGGTCTGCAAGCCGGGCCGAGCTTTTTTAGTGCTTTTGCCTCTGATGGGGCGCGGTATTTCGCTCTTAGTGTATTGGTTGCATCCTCTGCTTTTTCAATGTGCTTATTTTACGCCAAAATATTTTCTCTAGAGATGGGCTTTGATGCGGGAATGCTGGCCGGTGCGTTAACCAGTACACCAACTCTTATCGGCGCACAGGACGCTGTTTCCAGTGGTGTTGCCCAGATACCCCCTGATATGTTCGCAGAAGACATTAAAAAGAATATCAGCGTTGCTTATTCTTTAACCTACCTTTTTGGGATGGGAGGACTGCTTTTTATTGTCAGATATATACCCGTCATTTTTAGAATTGATCTGGAGGCAGAAGCAAAAAGAGCAACACGTACGCCTGCTTATGAAAAAACCTTGAATGAGAATAACCTACCGATGATTCGTACATACCTCATGGTGAACGGGAAGATGATAGGAAAAACCATTAAGGAAATTCAAGAAGCGACCAAGCAATATTATACTGTTTTAGGGATACGCAGGGATGGAGAACTCATCGAGGTCAGTGAAGATACTGTTATTGAAGAAGGCGATGTTGTGTCTGTAATCGCTTCCGTTGCGCAGCATAACTATGCCAAAACACAAGGTATTCCTGAAGTTTTTGATAAAGAACTTCTTAATTATAGGATTTGTACAAAAGAAATTACGATTACGAATCCTAGTTGTGTCGGGAAAAAAGTCTGGGACTTGCGGCTTCCTGCCAGACATGGCTGTTTTGTGATCGGCATGCTCAGATCAAGTATAGATCTCCCGGTTGGCACAGGCACGATTTTACAAAAAGGTGATCGGCTTGAGGTTATTGGTGAAGAAAACCGTATTGACCAAGTTAGCAAAACGCTGGGCAGTATTGACGGCGACATCGAAAAAACTGACTTACTTACACTTTGTCTAGGCGTTGCTCTTGGTTTGCTTATCGGAACAATAGTCGTGCGTGTTGGACATATATCCCTAGGCTTGGGAAGTGCCGGTGGGCTTTTGATCATCGGCGTTCTGATCGGATTTTTCCGCTCAATTTATCCGACATTCGGTTCTTTTCCACGGCCTGCTCGGAATATTATGATGGATATGGGGATTGTGCTATTTATGTCATCTATCGGCCTAGATGCCGGTGAGAAGGTTCTTGATGCCTTTACCTCCATTGGGCCGTTACTGGTGGTTTGTGGGATATCAATTACAATGATTCCGGCCATTGTCGCATTTATCGTCGGTCGCTACATTTTAAAAATGAACGCGGCGCTCTTACTGGGAGCGATAACCGGTGCGATGACCAGCACGCCGGCTCTTAATATGGTTACTGAAACAGCTAAAAGCCAAATTCCTGCGCTTGGCTATGCCGGTAGTTACGCTTTTGCGAACGTATTACTCACCTTTGCCGGTGCACTTTTGATCTTGTTATAATGGTTTTAGGCATAAATAAAAAAGCAGGGGGTTTATTATCTTCTTGATGGCTTTTTATAATCAGGAGCCGGGCTTGGTTTACCAAAAAAGTATCCCTGCCCGTAGTCAATGCCTAGTTCAAGCAATAAAGCAGCAATTTCCTTATTTTCAACGAATTCGCCAACAACCTTAACATCGAGATCCTTACACATCTGAGCAATGTTTTTAACCAGCACCATATCCCGCGTTTCATTAAGAATGTTCTTAATGAATTTCCCATCAATTTTCACATAATCGACGTGCATGTTGCTTAAATACTGAAAAGATGCTGCGCCGGCACCGAAGTCGTCAAGGGCAATCCTGATACCTTTATTCTGAAAGCTCTTAATTACTCTCCCGACAAAATCAAGATCTCTAATTTGGGTGCTCTCGGTAATTTCAAGGATAATCCGGTGCTTAATATTTTTATGAAGATCAATGGCCTTATTAAGTTTAATCAGGAAGGCTTTATCAGCGATAGATTGCCCCGAAACATTAATGGAGTAAGATTCATTGGTATTCCAGCGTTTGGTGTCAATATAGTTAAGTGCTTGCCGGCACACTGCAAAATCAAACTCTGCTGCCATTCCGATACCTTCACCAAACACAATCCACTCATAGGTATTACCTTCTCTAAAGCGGCACAGCATCTCATAGTGATTGCATTCGCGCGTTCTGAGTTCAACAATCGGCTGGAAGTGCATTTGAAAATCAAGATTCTGCACAATATTTTTAAATTCTCTGATCTTGCTTACATTGGCCGTAACAAAAACTTTGAGGGAGGAACTAAGAGTATCAAGCTCGTCGGCAACATTAGTGCCCCTTCGTTCAAATTCATTCAAGGTATAAAATAGAGCACGCGCAATATCCCGTTCATCCATATCCCGTGTATCGGCAGTGATGTTTTTGATATCTACATCAAGACCTTCGTTAAACGGATCGTGCTCTTTTGAAATACCAGAAAATTTTTCTACTAATTCTTCGATATCTACATCTGAGGTATGAAGAAGAGTAAAATGCCCTGCTCCGAGTGTTGCTGCAGAATTTCCGTCGATGGAATAATCCCTCAGCAAGTTGTTAATACCCTCCGATAAGTTACTCCACGCCTCTTTCCCAAAACGATTTTGCGCTTTTTCTGCTCCGGGAAGATGAATCATGGATAAGTCAACGTCCTGACCAATATCCTTCGCAATACGCAACGTCTGTTGTGCAGAATCAATAAAGCTTTCTTTATCATGGATTTTGTCACCGGAGATAACGCAGGTGTTTCCAAGCTGATCTATTAATGTATTACTTGTTGCAATACCGATATAAGTCTGTGGTTTATCCGGCATTTTGATTGCACTGATGACAACATTACTTTTTTTCTCAGATTCTTCTTTGTTGCTTCCTATCAAATGCTGCAGAGACGTCAGACTTGGGCCACAGCGATGTCCCGGCGCAGCTTTGGTAACCATATGCTCCAGTGTCATCCTGTCTTTCGGAATAAATATCTCAAGCCAGTGTTGTCCAAGAAGATCACTTGCGCTTTCTTTACCGGTGAATTTTTTGATCGACCCCAGAGCGTAAGTAATCTTGCCAAGATCATCAATTTCCAGCAGTAAATCAGAAGCTGCAAAAGAAAAAGATAAAAATCGTTCCCGTTGTTTTTTAAGCTGTTCTTCGTTCTGAGTAGACATAGTTCTTTGGATATATTGATATAATAATTTAAGGTCAGGATCTATTAACTATGGGGAAATATCATAGCATATAGAATTACACATTGTGATTCAAAAAAAACATATCTACTTTAGCCTCATGTTTAAGAAAAATGAATATGAATAATCTAATGAATACAAAACAACGCTATGCAATCGATGATTTGATTAATGTTATGAAAGATCTGCGAACACCGGAAACAGGTTGTCCGTGGGATTTAGAGCAAACATTCAAAACGATTTTACCATATACCCTCGAAGAAGCTTACGAGGTTGCTGATGCAATAGATCGTGGCTCTATGGAAGATTTACGTGAGGAGCTTGGAGACTTGCTGTTACAATCAGTCTATCACGCGCAAATGGCCAGTGAAGGCGGGTATTTCAATTTACATGACGTTATTCACGATGTTACAGCCAAAATGATTTCCCGTCATCCACATGTTTTTGGGGATAAAACCGCAAGTAGCGCACAAGATGTGGATGCTATATGGGAAGTCCAAAAAAACAAGGAAAAAACAAAAGAAAAGGAATTAAGCGCTCTCGATGGTATAACTCGCGCTCTTCCAGCCCTTTTGAAAGCACAAAAGCTACAAAAAAAAGCCGCCAAAGTTGGTTTTGAATGGAACAGCCCTGTTGACGTGCTTGATAAGCTGGAAGAAGAAATAGCAGAAATGCGTGTTGCGATTGAGAATGGAGATAAAGAAAATCAGGAAGAGGAACTGGGAGATATTATTTTTTTATTGGCAAATTATGCGCGCATGCTGGGCTTCCACGCAGAAGAAGCCTTGCGAAAGTGTAACGTAAAATTCGAACGTCGTTTCCGAGGACTGGAAAAAGACATAAGAGAGCAAGGTGCAGCTTTGGAGGAAATCAGTCTGGAACAAAAAATAGAGGCTTGGAATAATCAGAAAACCAAGGAAAACAAAGGTATTTAACGCCAGTCGCAACTATTT
>JAGLKL010000050.1 GCA_023141075.1 Alphaproteobacteria bacterium | reverse complement strand
TTGCTCCGGTACTTCCGGTGTGTTTTGTATAGTTCGTTTGTAGAGATACGGAGGATTTTAGCATTTTCGGCCAACTTTTTGGCCGATTGGGTGTTCTTTCGTGTTTGTTTTTCTCAGTCATGAGATAAAGTATAGGACACAATTCCTACATTGTCAAATATGGATATCAAGAGGAATGTAATATTAATGAACAACCCCGCCCCAAGGGGCAAGGTATCATGTCACCCGCGAACCGCCCCGCGCCGTAGTTTTGACGAAGGCGGGCGGTGAAGTATCACGTCATTGCGAATCCGCAAAGCGGATGAAGCAATCCAGATTTTTGCAGCACTAGATCGCCACGCTTCGCTCACGATGACGAACGCTGCAAGTGGCGGGGTTGTTCATTAAAAAAAACAGCTTGCTTTTTTTGGGTGGATTTATTAGGTATATTGTCTGTTTGGTGCGGGTGGTTAGCTCAGTTGGGAGAGCATCTCGTTTACACCGAGGAGGTCGGGGGTTCGAGCCCCTCACCACCCACCAACTCCACTTTAGAGTATATATTTGTTATTGACCATGAAGCCCTTGGAAACCAAGGGCTTTTGTTTTTTTGAAAAAGTTATTGCGCTTTTTTTACGTTATGGTAATTTAAGAAAATCAGAAATTAAGGGGTAAAAAATTATGTCTAACACTGTTGATATTACAGGTATAGATAAGCCAAAATTGTTAGCTGCATTGTATAATAATTCAGAACCGGTAAATTTTTCAAGCCTTGCTGGTCCTGGTTGGATGACGGAAGAGAAAGCTGCAGAAATAATTAAAGAGGACGGCCTAGATTTTGATTACCTATACGATCATGAGATAAAAATTAACCTTGGAAGGGATAAAGTAGATCCGCATGCTTATGATCGTAATAACGGTGAAGGCCGTGTTGCATCTATTGTTGAAAATCTTAGGAAAAGTATTGAAATACAACCTGAAACATCTGGTGGAGAGCTTGAGCTTTCCTAGCAGACGCTCCGCAAAGTAATGAAGGCTCACCAAAACAGCTTCCGGACAACCTGAAAATTATCCTCAAAGAACAATATTTAGGTGTAAGCCCCGAAAGAAAAGATTATTGCTGCAGCATTAACGCTTTAAATAATAGCGATATTTGCGTTTCGATCTGCAAATTAACATCAACGAAGTTTTTACTTTTCATACCAGGATTTCTACCGCGTGCATTAAGAGTCATCATGACACGGTCATTCAAATCTCCATCCAGACGAATCTCAAAAAACTCGTAATGAAAATTTTCAAGCGCTTTGCGCAAAATTATGTTCTTCGGCGTATAACCGGGAAACAATCCTTTTGTCATAGTCTTAGATAAACGGATAATACCCGTGTCTTGACTTTGCAATAACCCGCCAATTACGTGCATACCGCCTTTTTTTGCCTCAAAAGGAAGAATACCGGCCAGTTGCCCACTCACAAAAATACCGGCTAATTGTGCATCACTGGTCAAATTTTCAAGGTTAATATTGGAGACATCCAAAGTATTTTTCCTTAAGATTTTTCCATCTTTGGTAATTGGATCTTGCGCCTTAATTTCGCCGCCGTAAATTTTCAGGCTAAAATACTCCAAAAGGGGTTTTTTAGTATCACTGAAATTAAGAAATACCGTACCTTTATGCGCGATTTCTTTTTTAAGAGGGAATGTATAGTCTAATGTATGAACGCGTTTTTTTTGCTCAGCCTCACTGCCACCGAGCAGCACAGAACCTTGAATATCCGGGATTTTAACGGAGCCAAAATCTAAAGTGCCGCTATGAACCGTTGTCTGAGCAATCCATAAAAAACCGGGCTTCGTAGAAAAATTCTTAAGCGTAAAATTCCCTAAAGCAGAAAGATCAAAACTCGTTTTATCCGTGGCTTCCGGAGCAGGGCGGTACGTTGTTTTGTCCATTTTTATGCTTCCGATAATATCTGCCGGAGTTTTAGAAACACTGTGATAATTAACATTAAGAACCACCGCAGGGTCTTTGTATTTTACTTCAAGCGTCCCTTTGATATTTTTTTTCTGAGGATCAAAACTATTCTCGATTTGAATAGAGGGTGAAGGAATATTAAGCAGTGCTTTGGGAATATAAGCGTTAACACCAAGCTTTTTATTACGACCAAAAAACTTTTGAACATCATTTAGAGAACCCGGTGAAAGGGTCACGCTTGAGCGAAATAAATCGTCCTCATTAGTATTGGATATTGTAGCATTCCAGAGGATATTACTTGTACCGAAAGTTGACCCTTCCAATGTGTATTGGCGCAAGGAGTCTGAAATCTTTATGTTTGCCTTAACATCTTTCAGCGGCAAATCGTACCAGCGTAATGAAGCAAGCTGAAGATCAGCGACAAGCGAGGACGTTTTTTCTTTATCATAAGGGGACGTTCCTTTAATTGTACCGTTCCCGCGCTTAATACCGATATTTGGTAAATCAACCGAGCAATCTTCGATCTTGGCTTTATAATGCACGTCTTTGTTAGCAACTATAGACGCTTCTATTTTGGAAGCAAAACTCAATTTTTTTTGTTTGGTTGTTGCACGCGCCTTTAAAGAAACAGTGCCATCGCCACTTATCAGGAGTTGCCCGTCACCTCGAATTTTGATACCACCAAATTTATTTGAAAGCAGATCCATAGTGGCAGATTCAACATATATTTTTCCTGCAGGAAAATTCTGTAGACTTTCAACAATTCGGGAGTTATCAGTCCATCCGGCAATGAACGGGACAAAATCTTCGGATAGCTCTCCTGTCAGGTTAAGCCCGTGAACAGTGATATCCTGTGCTTTATGGCGGTTAATCAGGAATTTTAGAACTGAAAAGCGGATGCGCAATTCTTTTATTGTACTAAAATGTTCGGAGTCCAGTGCAACATCGCTCAAAATGATTTGGCCGTTTTCTCGCTTAATAGAACCGAAAACAGGGTTTTCAAATCCAAAACGATTTATGCCGCTAACAACGATCTGCTCAACTTTTTCCGGAATAAAAATGAAATAGGCATATGTGCTCGCAATACCTATTGCGATAAATCCAAAAGCCAGAAAAATGACAAAAAAGCGGTTCATTACTCACTTATCGTAAAATAACGTATATCAAACATCTATGTTTTCAACAAACTGTGCATTGTCCTGAATAAAGCGAAAACGTGCCTCAGCGTTTTTTCCCATGAGCCGCTCTACCAGATCATCAATATCACTATGGTCTTCTTGTTCAATATTGTCTTCAGTTTCGGAAATGTCTGTCGGATTAATCCCCAGCGCGGCCATAGCATCCGGCAATGTAACACGAAGCAGAATTCTGGATTTCGGGTTCATTGTCGTTTCCTTAAGCTGTGCTGCGGGCATTTCACCGAGACCTTTAAAGCGCGAGACATCAACTTTGCTTTTTCCCTTAAACGTGGTTTTCATTAATTCATCTTTATGCTCATCATCACGGGCATAGGCACTAAGCGTCCCGCTAACTAGACGATAAAGCGGGGGTTGGGCAATATAGAGATGTCCTCGCTCAATAAGAGGCTTCATCTGCGTATAGAAGAACGTCACCAGCAAAGCGGCAATATGTGCGCCGTCTACATCAGCATCTGTCATGATAATGATACGTTCATAACGTAATTTATCGACATCGAAATCTTTGCCACTGCCGCTACCCATAGCCTGAATAAGATCCTGAATTTCCTGATTAGCCCTGATTTTGTCTTTTGAGGCGCTAACAACATTCAAAATTTTACCGCGTAAGGGCAAAATAGCTTGTGTTTCCCGGTTACGCCCTTGTTTTGCAGAGCCTCCGGCACTGTCACCCTCAACAATAAACAATTCGGTTTCATGAGAATCTGTCCGGCTGCAATCGGCAAGCTTCCCGGGCAGGCGCAATTTCTGAGTTGCGCTTTTACGGTTAGTTGCACGTTTGGCCTTACGGCGTTGGCGTTCCTCAGCCTTCTCGATAATGGAATTAAGCAATTTTGTGCTGGCTGCCGGATTTTGAGACAGCCATAAATCAAAGTGATCCTTTACGGCTGTATCCACCAGTTTTGTAACATTGGTATTAACCAGTCTTTCCTTTGTTTGCCCCTGAAACTGTGGGTCTTTTACAAAGACTGAAAGCAAGATAGCCGCGCCGGACATAATGTCATCAATAGTAATCAGGGAAGAACGGCGATTTCCAGTCATTTCTCCGTAATTGCGCAATCCCTTAGACAACGCGGTGCGCAGACCGGTTTCATGTGTTCCTCCCGAAGGAGTAGGCACAGTATTACAATATGAATGAATGAAGCCCTCATCATCTTCGGGCCACTGAATGGCATATTCAACGCATCCCTCTCCACTGGGAAATTTTACCTTTCCGTGAAAAGAATCTGGAACAATGGTCGGTTTGTCTTTTAGCGTTATCTCAAGGTAATCCAGAAGGCCGTTAGGAAATTTAAAGACAGCTTCAACCGGGGTTTTGCTATCAGGCTTAATAACTTCAGGATCGCACTTCCAGCGTATTTCTACGCCGGAAAACAAAAAGGCCTTGGAGCGGAGCATCTGGAATAGCCATGATGGCTTAAAACCAATTTTGTCTCCAAAGATTTCCGGATCCGGGTGAAAGCGCACGCTTGTGCCGCGACGATTATGGACAACACCCAAATCCTCAAGATCAGAAAGCGGTACGCCACGGCAGTAATTTTGCCTATGGAGTTGCTTATCGCGCGCAATCTCAACGCACAGATCATCAGACAAGGCATTTACAACAGAAAGACCAACACCGTGCAGCCCTCCTGATGTCTGGTACGCTTTGTTGTTAAACTTACCGCCGGAGTGCAGCGTCGTCATAATGACTTCCAGAGAGGATTTATCCGGGAACTTGGGATGACGTTCGACAGGAATGCCGCGGCCATTATCACGAATGGTAATAATATTGCCTTTTTCGAGGGCACATTCAATCCAGTCAGCATGTCCGGCCACGGCCTCATCCATGGAGTTATCCAAAACTTCTCCAACCAGATGATGATAGGCGCGTTCGTCCGTCCCGCCGACGTACATACCCGGGCGTCTTCGAACAGGTTCAAGTCCTTCCAGAACTTCAATCGATGATGCATCGTAATTTGACATTGAGTGATGGTAACCCTTTTTTTACTCAAAATAAACATGAGCCGATTATAATCCTTAATGTTATGCACGGTGCAAATAAAAGATTTTTTTCCATATAGTATACGCATTACAAAAATGAGTATGCTATAAAGGTTGCGACTGCAACCCGCGCGTTAGCGCGAAGCCTGCGTGGCGTATGAACGTCGATTCTCATTCAAAGAATGAGAATCGGTATTAATAAGGTTGCGACTGCGGCCTCGTTCCGTGAGGAACGTAAGCCTGCGTGGCATTTGAACGCACATATAAAATGATTTTTTGAATCATTTTATATGGCATAAGCTATTAGGCAAAACGGAGCTTGTCAGGAAGCGATGATACAAGGTAGTATACGGGTTCTAAAGTTTTGTCTTTATTTTTCTCCGGGCGTAATTGTAATTTCATAGGTTAAAGTGTAAAAAAAGCAGAGAAAATCGGTGATTGAGTGTAAAACCAAATTCCTGAACTCGGGCAAAATGCTGATAGTGTTCCTTGTGGTGCTATTTGGCATATCGTTAATGGAGTCAGGCTGTGCATTGGCACAAACAGGTAGCAATCAGAATATATTTGATCGTTTTAAAAAACCTATGCCTGAATTACCATTACCGTCTTATGAGAAGTTTGTTGAAGTATCACGACCGATTGCTAAGAAGCCATATGACGAAGAGGTGCTTGCATATAGCATGCGCATTTCCAAAGACTGGGAAGAAGGAGTAGATAAAAGCTCAACTAACTTTATTTTGAGTGAGAAGTTGTTCCTTGAGTTGAGTTCCTATTACAGCCCACCGACGATTTCCGGGCGTAGCCGAATCGTGATTGAGGCGTTGAACATGGAAGGTAACCTCACGGCTGAACAGTGGTACATCAAGTATATCTTGGAAGGGGGATATACAACAGAAGGCCTGATCGTCCATAACACAAATAAAGTTGAATCTTTGATGGTTGTGATGGAAGGAGACTATTCGTACTATTTACGATCACTGGCCATGATTAATGGCGATAAGATTATCGTGGTTAAGTATTACGTGCCTATGCACTATTTCAAAGACCAAGCAGTGATGCAGGCAATGGTCATAGCTTCTTTTCAAATGACGCACCCAATCAAACGCAAATATAGTGAGATGCTACCTTATCGTTTCCTTGATATCGCGGAGATCAGATATCCGTTAGGTTGGAATATATACGCAAAGCCTGTACGTAATATGGATAGGTTAAAAGTAACGATATTAAATACACGAAAGATTGGAACGGCATACAATCCGACAACAAAGGGCACAGGAACCACGACGACGGAAGGGAAGCTGGATGTAACAATTATATCCTCGACAGTCAAAAATACCCTTGTCGAGGAGATTGAGGAATATAAGGGGCAGATAGAATCGGAAGGAATGATAATAGGGGAAAGACTTCCTGAAAGTTACGAATTTACCTATTCTGATAATATCGACTTTGCGGTTACGGAAGTTTATCGCGGGGTGGATAGCTCAGACAATATGAGTGAATATGAGTTTTGGTATACTGTTATGGTAGGAGGGAATTACTACTATTTCATTACGCTTCTTACGCCATCACGTGATGATATGTTTGTGGTTTGGGCAGAAAACATCGAAAACTACAAGCTCATCGTGGCCAATTTCAGGCCAATGATCGGTGCTTTTCTGGAAAGGAACTAGCCTCCCGTCGCGTAGGTTTTCTTAAAAAGCAATAAGCTACGAGGAGTAATACATATCCACTTCCACCGGGTGAGTTGTTGTTTCGTAACGTTCCAATTCTTTTTTCTTAAGAGCGGTATAGGCTTCTAGGAACTCTTTGGTAAAGACGTTTCCTTTAAGCAGGAAGGCATGGTCGGATTCAAGTGAATCCAAGGCCTGTCGCAGTGAGCCGCAAATTTGTGGGATTGCTTTCTTACCTTCACCCGCCTTTTTATCAATGGCTTCTCCGGGATGAATTTTGTTCTCTATGCCATCCAGACCGGCCATAAGCAATGCGGAAAAAGCCAGATAAGGATTGGCTGTCGGGTCAGGGAAACAAGCTTCAATACGTTTGGATGAAGCACTTTGCGCATATGGAACACGACAAGCCGTTAAGCAGCATTGTTTTGAATAACCTAGCAGGGAAGGAGCCTTACCTTTGGCCGCTAGCCGCTTATAGCTGTTTGTCGAAGGATTGGTCAGGGCATTAAGCGCGTTGGCATGCTTCAAAATCCCTCCAATATAAAACAAAGCTGTTTCCGAAAGCCCGGCATATTCTTCACCTGAGAAAAGAGGTTTACCATTTTTCCATATAGATTGGTTAATACGCATCGCCGAGCCATAATCACCGTTAATAGGCTTGGGCATAAACGTAGCGCTTTTGCCATAGCTATGCGCGACGTTATGCACGACATGCTTATAAATCTGTACATTGTCGGCGCTATCCAAAAGCCCGGAAAAACGAATACCTAAAGCACACTGGCTAGGAGCCAGACTGTGGTAATGTTTTTCGACCATCACCCCCATACTTTCAATAACACTAAGCATTTCTGCCCGGATATCAGATAAACCATCAGTCGGACTTTCACTTAAGTATCCTTTTCCCACATCCGGACGGTGTCCCATATTCCCCGTCGGATAATCACGACTTTTATTGTAAGAACCTTCCTCGCTGTCCAAATGATAACCGACTTGATTTGCTTTATTAACGATTTTAACATTCTCAAAGATAAAAAACTCAATTTCCGGTCCGAAATAAACGACATCTCCTATCCCGGATTTTTTCAAAAAATCCTGCGCTTTTTTGGCTACATTTCGTGGGTCAAGTTTATAAGGAAGCTTGGAAACCGGATCATAAACATCACAAAGAATCTTAATCGTTTTTTGTGCAGCAAAAGGATCATAACTCACGCGCGAGATATCTGGTCTTATAAGTAAAGCTGTTGTGTCGGCATCTTCTGACCACCCGGCAATTAAAGAGCTATCAAGTGCAATGCCGGTATCAATAATATCAGAAGTACAGGCACTGACATGCTGGGCGCTATGATACCATTTCCCACGCAAATCTGTGAAGTTGTAATGAATAAACTGAACACCCTGATCTTTCGTGTATTTAAGAAGATCTGAAGCACTCTTGAATGACAATCTGTATTTGTTCACGCTGGCAAGTCCTTTGCTCTGGTTTTTGACATCGATAAAAACAAACTTTTATCATGCCGGAAGGAGAACAACAAGGATAGGATAGCTACGCATGCTTTTCTTTTTTGTTTTTGTTCGTTATTAATTGATTATATCCTTGACCTAGACTTCTGATATATTATAGAACCCTCTGCAAAAGTCTTA
>JAGLKL010000005.1 GCA_023141075.1 Alphaproteobacteria bacterium | reverse complement strand
CTTTCGCGCACTAATTTCCCAAGCGACTTGAAACAATTATCTACCTGCCAGCTTGTTAATTTATGCACTGAGCTACGCGATTTTATGATCGCTACTGTCGCAAAAACAGGGGGACACCTTGGCGCAGGATTAGGTGTTATAGAGCTTACAGTGGCTCTACACACGACGTTTAACGCGCCGGAAGACAAAATTATCTGGGACGTCGGCCACCAAGCCTATCCACATAAAATTCTTACCGGACGCAAAGAACGTATGGACACCATCCGCCGAGGCGGTGGACTTTCCAGTTTCACCAAACGCAGTGAAAGTCCATACGATCCGTTTGGTGCAGGCCATAGCTCCACCTCCATTTCTGCCGGACTGGGCATGGCCGCAGCCAGAGATTTGGATATCATGCATAACAAGCACAAAAAACCACACCATGTAATATCTGTAATTGGCGACGGTTCCATATCAGCAGGTATGGCTTATGAAGCCATGAATAATGCCGGAAGCATGACCATTGACGGAAAGAAAACCCGCCTGATCGTTATTCTTAATGATAACGATATGTCTATCGCCCCACCTGTGGGAGCATTAAGCAACCATTTAACAAAACTTGTTTCATCCAAACCTTATATAAATGCACGTGAAGTCGGAAAAAGAATTACGGATAAACTTCCTTCATCTATACGTTACGCTGCCAAACGCATCGAAGAACACGCACGCAATGCTTTTGGCACAGGCAGCGTATTTGAAGAACTGGGTTTTTATTACATTGGCCCGGTTGATGGCCATAATTTAGAAGACCTGATTTCCATATTAAGCAATGTCCGTGATAGCATCCATGAAGGTCCATTCCTTATCCATGCTGTCACCCAGAAAGGCAAAGGCTACGCCCCGGCAGAAAACGCTGCCGATAAAATGCACGGCGTAAAAAAATTCGATGTGATTACCGGAACACAGCTCAAAAGCTCCGATAAAACCATAAACCCAAGCTATACAAAAGTCTTCGCTGATAGTCTGATCGAATGCGCAAAAAATGATGAAAAGATCCTCGGCATAACCGCCGCTATGCCCTCCGGTACCGGGCTTGATATGTTCGAAGAACAATTCCCCGAGCGTTATTTTGATGTTGGCATAGCAGAACAGCACGCTGTGACTTTTGCCGCAGGACTGGCTGCTGCAGGCTATAAACCCTTTGTAGCTATATACTCTACATTCCTGCAACGTGCCTATGATCAGATCGTGCACGATGTAGCCCTGCAAAATCTACCCGTACGCTTTTCAATAGACCGCGCCGGACTGGTCGGCGCCGACGGACAAACTCATGCGGGTTCATTTGATATTGCCTATCTAACCTGCTTGCCAAATATGGTCGTTATGGCCGCCGGCGACGAAGCTGAACTTGTCCATATGGTCGCCACAGCTGCCGCATACGATGAAGGCCCCATTGCTTTTCGTTACCCGCGTGGAGAAGGCACAGGCATCGCTCTCCCAAAAACACCGGGAATTCTACCCATAGGCAAAGGCCGCATTATTCGCGAAGGCAACAAAATTGCACTCCTGAGCCTCGGAACACGCCTCGAAGAATGTAAGAAAGCCGCAAAGATTATTAAGAAAAAACTAGATATAGATGTCACTCTCGCCGATGCCCGCTTTGCCAAACCACTCGATGAAAATATGATCCGCAATCTCGCTCAAAACCACGAAGCCATTATCACCATAGAAGAAGGCTCACGCGGAGGGTTTGGTGCTACAGTTTTAGAATTTCTCTCAAGCGCCGGATTAATGGATAAAGGCTTAAAGGTCAGAACCATGACTCTACCCGACATCTTCCAGTCTCAAGACAACGTAACTGCCCAATACAAAAAAGCCGGACTTAACACTGACCAAATCACCAAACTGGCCATGTCCTTGCTATAATCCGGTTCAATACATATAACCTCACACATGTACAATTACGGTTGCTATCCCCCTATTTTGCATTTACAGTTCAAGCGATATGAGCTTAGAAAGACCAACTATTGTCATTTTTGATATGGACGGAACAGCCGTTAGACATCTAAACCCACGGCTGCTATCTGTGCTCGAATTTCTTGATAATATATCCTATAAAGCCATAAAACTCTTTACGTGGTTATTCAAAAGTGACAGAAAAGGCCCGATTGTTCCCGAGTGGCACGACCCGGAATGGCTCAATGAAAACAAAAAGAAACCACATCTGGTTGTACATCGCGTTCTCCACAAGGTACGCCGCAAATCCGTCGAACAGATTGTGCAACCTTCCCTTGGCCTATACGACGTATTGGATTTTCTAAAGGCCAACAATGTCCCCATGGCACTTGTCAGCAACGGACTGGGGAAAGGATACGGCCACGACATTTTACAAAAATTTGATCTGGTTGATTATTTCAAAGCCACAACTTTCCGCGAAGATATACAACACTCCAAGCCCAATCCTGAACCTATTTTATTAGCACTCAAACGTATAAACATCTCAATAAAGCCTGAAGACGTTATTTGGTATATTGGAGATCATCACAAAGACATTACAGCAGCTATTGAAGCGAACAAACACATAGATGCTAAAATCATCCCTATTGCTTTTGCCTTAAGCGCAGCTCTAGCAGCTATAAAAAAGAATTTGAGTCCCGATCACATCATAATGTCTTTCCACGACATGTTCGACCAGCTCAAACCTATGTTTGAGGATATCGGAAACGAAGGCCAGCCTCAGCAATAACAGCGCTCAGTCACTAACTCCCCTATTCTTCCATCTGACCTCTACTCTTCCATCTGATATGTCACAGAAATCACAGCAGAAATACTGATCTGTCCCAAAGCCAGCCCACTTCCTTCTCCTGCCATAGAACCATTCGAAGCCACTTGCGTAATCATATTTTGACCTCCCATATTACCACCCCGCCCACGTCCTAAATGAGAATACGGATAAGAATGGGAAACATGATTTACATTAACATTAATTGGCTTTCCAATCTTCATACCCAACGTCTCCGCTATAGCTTTCGCTTTTTCCTGAGAAGCCTTCGCAGCCATTTTTCTAGCCTTATCACGATGTTTACGCAATTCAGTTGTGATAAATTGAACATTATCAATATTTGTAATCCCATTGCTCAAAGCCGCTGAAATAATAGAATCATACTTGTCCAGATCATCAAGGCGGATTTGAATACCCTTACGCACACTATAATAGACAACATCTAGTGAACTACACCGTCCCTCAAGCTCATCTCTGTAATTACACTGTTTGTAAACAGGAGCAACATTAATATGATCCGTTTGGATATTCTTCTCTTTAATGCCTAGTTTTTCCGTCGCATATTTCATCATAGCCAGAATAGTTTTATCATTCTTTGCCTGAGCCTCTTTAATATCCGGCTCCCGCGTTTCAGCCGTCATAGATATCAGCACTTGATCAGGAACAACACGCACTTCCGCATCACCTGAAACCATGATGGTACGCTTTATGGTAGACTTACATTCTTCTTCCTGTGCCATACTTGTTTGCGGCACAAACAATAATAACGACAAAAACCCACAACATAGTGTAAATATATAAAAACGCATAACACCTCTCCTTCTTTACAAAAAATCCCTATATCATCAACCTATTGAGCCAAAACATGAGCAGGCTCATACACAGCCACTTTCCCGCTCAACATATTTTGTATCGTCACGCTCTCCCTAATTTGCGGCCATAAATAATGCAACAACCCGGCCTGAATATGCAAAGCCTGCCCGGCCTGAATTTGCTTTTCCAGCATTTCAATCAGTTGTTCCAACGGCGTCAATGGCTCAGGAACAATCTTAACTTTTACCCCTCGGCGGTCATTTGCCCCGACCTGTTGTGCTGCATAATCCAGAGCATCATTTAGCCCGCCGATCTGATCAGCCAGACCGATTTCTACAGCACGCTTTCCAGACCACACACGACCCCGCGCAATTTTTTCAACCTCTTCTTCACTCATTTCCCGCCCTTTGGCAACACGCGCAACAAAATTGGAGTACACATTATCCATCATAACATTAACCCGCCGCGCCTCCGCCTTGCTATATGGCTGATTCATCGACCACATTCCGGCTTTATCACCCCAGCTAACCTCATCCCAATTAACATCCAGCTTATCCCAAAGCTGAGCAAGCGAAAACTTTCCACCAAGCACACCAATCGAACCTGTCAGCGTTGCAGGCATAACAAAAATTTGCTCCGCGCTCGAAGCAATCCAGTATCCCCCCGAAGCCGCTGTTGATCCCATGGAAACTGTCACACTCTTGCCGGACTCCTGTACTTTTTGCAAAGCACGCAATATTGTTTCCGAAGCCACAGGTGAACCCCCGGGACTATCTACCCGCAAGACTACACCGCCATAACTCTCATCCTCGGCAATTTTCAGCAAAACCGGCGCAATCTCATCAGCCGCTATAACATTCTCCTGACCAAAAGCAATCTGACCATTATCGTGGGCAGACGCACGCCCCCCCACACTATCGACAATCATGCCAATCGCGTAGACCAAAGCAATCTTTTTGGCTTTCGACTTTTCCTTTTCAACTATTTCCGAAGAATCAGGCTTTTCTTTTTCAGCCACTTTCTCTTTTACAGAATCACCCACATAATAGACAACGTCCGCTTTATCTTCTTTAGCTTTTCTCTCTTTTTGTGGATTTTCCTCTTGATCTTCATCATGTACAAAAAAGACACCTCTTTTTCCTTTGAGCATTTCCGCGACATAATTATCAAACTTGATATAAGCCAAGTCCTTATCTTTAGGATCACCTGTCACCTGCTCATTTATTTTCTCAATAAGCACATCTTCATAATCCAGCGCATCAATCAACCCGGATTCCATCGCTTCATGATCTACATACAACCCCTTATCCACCAATACCTTAAATGCTTTTTGAGTAATCCCCATATCACCGGCAATGCCCATACTAAGAGTTGAGGCCAAATCCTCTACCAGCTCTTTCGTCGCCCGGCGGCTGGCTTCGGGCATTTCACTTTCGGTAAATATGTCATACGCGCTTTTATATTCCTTGCGTTTATATATCTGCGGATACACACCGATCTTATCAAGCACACGGCGCAAATAAGGTACTTGTGCACTAATTCCTGAAATCATGACAATGCCCATGGGCTGCATCCACATTTCATCAAAAGCCGAGGCCAGATAATAACCGCCCAACCCCTGATCAAAAGCCGATGCATAAATATAAGAAAACTTACCCGAAGTCCTAAAATCAGCCAGAGCATCACGAAACTCCTGCGCATGAGCCACAGACAAACTTCCATCTCCAAGCGTCGCATACACACCCTTTACTCGGTGGTCTTTCCCCGCCCTTTCCAGCGCATCAATATAATTTTTCAGCGTCCTGACATCTTTTGTGAAAGGTTGAGAAAAATTAGCCGCTCCAACCCGATCAGGCAAATCGCCGTTAATCTCCAGATATAAAACCATTTCCTCTGGCAAACCGGCAATCTCCACACCGGCATCAATTTCATCAAGAATAGAGGAAAGCGCCCACACGGCAACCACCACACTTATGATGACAGCAGCCCCGATAACCGTAGAAGTCCTTCTAAAGGCCAGCCACAATATGGGAAGCACACGCCATTTGCGCTTTTTCTCCTTTTTCGCCATCATAGAAGGAGAAAAAATCTGACGATTCCTCAGCCATGGATCATTCTTGTTAGACATATTTTCCTCTCTCCAATATCAAAGGCACTGCATCAAAGGCACTGGGCTTTGTGGCGTAACCAATGATCTGCCAACACGCAAGCCATCATCGCTTCAGCCACAGGAACTCCACGTATACCAACACATGGATCATGCCGCCCCTTTGTAACAATCTCTGTTTCATTGCCCTTAATATCAACAGTCTTACGCGGCATTAAAATAGAGCTTGTCGGCTTGAAAGCCACGCGCACAACAATGTCCTGCCCGGAAGAAATTCCACCCAATATGCCACCGGCATGATTGCTCTGAAATTCCGGGTCATCCCCACTGCCGGAGCGCATTTCATCAGCATTAGCCACACCGCCCAGCGCAACTGCGCCAAAGCCCTCGCCTATCTCAACACCTTTGACAGCATTAATGCTCATCATCGCCTTGGCCAGATCAGCATCAAGCTTGTCATACACAGGCGCTCCCAATCCGGCGGGAATACCACTAGCATATATCTCGACCATAGCCCCGACGCTTGAGCCATTCTTGCAAATGCTATCAAGATAATCTTCCCACTCCTGAGCCGCCTTTATGTCTGGACAGAAGAACGGATTATGATTAACTTGGTTCCAATCCCATTGCTCAGGGTCTACAGCCTTCTCACCTATTTGTACCACACATCCGCGAATGGACACATCCGAGCCAATTTGATGCTCCAGCACCTTACGCGCCACAGCCCCCGCCGCCACACGCATAGCCGTTTCACGCGCCGAAGAGCGACCGCCACCACGATAATCGCGAATACCGTATTTCTTCATATAAGTGAAATCCGCATGACCGGGACGAAACTTATCTTTAATCTCACTATAATCTTTTGATTTATGGTCAGTATTCTCAATCAGCAATCCAATCGGAGTCCCCGTTGTCATCCCCTCAAACACGCCGGAAAGAATGCGCACCTTATCAGCCTCTTTTCGCTGCGTAGTGTAGCGACTCTGCCCGGGTTTACGTTTATCCAAGAACTGCTGTATATAATCCTCATCCAGTGGAATACGTGCAGGCACACCATCCACCACCGCGCCAATAGCCGCACCATGGCTTTCACCAAATGTTGTATATTGAAATAAATGACCAAAACGATTGCCGGACATATTTAAACGAACTCTCAAAAATAATTAATAATAACTGACACAATAGATATTAAGGCAAGATAAACAATTATCCCACTGTTATCTTGAGTCCTTATAACACACCTTACCCACCGATAAACAACAAAACGGCCAAACATTTAATCTGCCCGACCACCTTAAAAGCTTTTATATTGAAGAAATATTATTATGCTGCTTTTATTGCTTTTGCGGCGTTTTCTCTTTCAATCAGAGTTTGTTCAACCTTCTCAAGCATCGCTTTATTCTTTCTGATACTTTCCAGATCAGTGGCCAACATACCAACTGTGTGATAACCACCATCAACATGCAAATTCTCTCCAGTCACACCGGAACCCAGTTCAGATAAAAGATACAAACCGGTGCGGCCAATTTCTTCTTGCGTTACGGTACGGCGCAACGGTGAGTTTGTTGCATTCCAATCAAGAAGGAAGTCAAAGTCGTTAATGCCGCTTGCCGCTAACGTCATAATCGGCCCGGCAGAAATAGAGTTAACTCGAATATTTTCAGGGCCCAGATCAGCAGCCAGATAACGCACAGATGCCTCAAGAGCAGCTTTACATACGCCCATAACATTGTAATTCGGGATAACTTTCTCAGCACCAAGATAGCTAAGCGTAATCAATGAGCCGCCATTCTTCATCAACGGACGTGCATACCTTGCCACTTCTGTAAATGAATAAGCTGAAATCGTCATAGACATCATATAGTTCTTACGAGACGTATCACAATAACGTCCATCCAATTCCGCCTTTTTGGAAAAAGCCATGGAATGAATCACAAAATCAAGCTCACCCCATTCTTTCTCAAGTGCTTCGAAAACAGAAGGAATAGCTTCTTCCTTGCGCACATCACACGGAAGCATAATATCCACGCCCAACTCCTTGGCCAAAGGCTCAATAGTAGGAAGAACACGCTTCCACTGATAGGTAAACGCCAACTCCGCACCATTCTCGGCTGCCACTTTTGCAATCCCCCATGCAATCGAATTCTCGTTAACTACGCCCATGATCAGGCCGCGTTTACCTTTCAAAAAATCACTTTTCATTTTGTCTCTCTCATTACCACGTAAAAAAATCGCTAATTTGCACTATGCCCTGACGGGTTTAAATTTACAGGCAAATTAACAGATCCTGATCTTAGAGCACAGCTTATAATTATGTACATATTTATCGTGGTTATATTGCCCAATTATTATTTCTTTGTACACTGACTTATGGCACTATATTTTTTCTGATACACTCGTGTCTCAAAGTTCTGTATACGAATATAAACAACCCGTTATCCATTGTTGCTAAGAATTATACGGATATTCTGAACAACCTTAAGATATTATTTGTGTTGTCCATAAGCGTAATACCAACAATATAAAGATAATTAATACACATGTGAATGAAGGTTAATGCCAGTCGACCCCAAAACTGCCAACCACGAATGTAACGTTATAAAACGCCATGTCATGCAGTGCTATCCACGTCTGCACATCCAGTATATCCTGCACGGAGAAAACAAGCGGGAAAAAGTTTTTGGCATCGAATCACGCCAATTTATCAACCATCCGGCGGGAAAATATATCCTTGAATATCCAGATAAAGAAGCCCTGAATAATATACTCAAAAAAAATCGTAGCAAATTCATTTGCATCGCCAGACAGAACAACTCGGGATTTCTTTGCTTTTTCAAACAAAAAGCCTACATGGCTCTTTGTTTTATCAACTACGACCGTTTCGAGAACATCGAAACTTTGCGCAATCATGCTTTTCATATTGCATGGCACGCCATAGCTCTTCACAATGATTATGAAGCAAAAAACTCTGGACATAAAAAAAACGCTGCACCACCCAAATTCAGAGATGAAAACAATATTCTTATCCCGGATCTGACACCGCAGGAATATTATCACCGCAACTTACAAGGCGACATTTTTTCAGCCTGTATCCAGACAATTATTGGCCGCAAAGATGCTCTTAAGACCCTTACCAAACAACGAATCACAGGCACACTTAATGCAATAAAAGGATTTAACGCTGAACGTTTCCCGTTCCCGCTATGCATAGACACACTTGAAGACGTCCTAAAAAATAACATAGACCAATACAAAAAAAGTAAACACCCTGTCCTGTCAGCAGTAGAAATTACCAAAGATATCGGTATGGCGTATGAACCGGCTTCTATAGAGAAATGGCGCAGCTTCAGCATTCCCTCCCAACAAATGGCATGGGCAGGTTATGACACACAAACAATATTAGGCACAGCCCTCTACACTGGTGAAAATACATATGCACAATCTATTGCCGATATGATTGCCGAACGCATGTCTATAGTGCCACAAATGATTGCCACACTGCAGGATCACAACCCTTTCACCAATCAAGAAGCCAATGCACGCATGCACAGAAAACTCTGCATGGATTTACTGCATAATTTACTGGCATGGCTCACCATTCCCGAAGACTACATAACAATAATCGAGGTCATTGAAAAACAAAACCTTGCTCTACAGGAAGGCAAAATTATGGGCTGGTGTGTTCCGGCTCTCATTCCTATCGAAGAACTTATCCGTGAATGCCCGGATAAAAGCATGATGCCTAATCTCATCAATCAGGCTATGAAAATGTTTGAAAAAGAAATCGACGAAATCCCGTGGGAAACGATGGCTCATTTCAACAACATTATTTTCAAACATCGGCGGGAGAATGACAGCATTACCATGAAAGAGCTGTTAGAAATCACTGCAGAGGATGAAGAACTATCCTATGTTCATTACGGTCTAACACTAGCAAACAAACTTAAAGAATCTGAGAATTTCCCGAGTACCTTTATTATTAATCCGATCTAATAATCCTATTCAAGAACCATTTCTTCCTGCGGATTATTGTCACATAATTGATTCGTAAACATCAGGCGCGTCGCTTCCATCTTATTTTCAATATCTAGCCCTGTTTCCGAAATGTGGGAGTCGTATGATAATATTTTTTCTCTAAGCATCGAACTAAAATATCCTGCAGGATCGTAGCCGTCCACATTATCTAAAATACTGTTCATTTTTTGTGATATAGCTTTTCCGGCTAAAAGTTCTTCTTTTGTTATTTTATTGTCTGCAGTGGTAAGTTGTAGAGGATAAAGTGTGTCTTGATAATCTTCTTCGATGACTTCTTGTAGTTTTTCTACGTCGACACCAACCTCACGAAGATACCCCATGTAAGTTTTCACTTCAGGTTCTTCGAGTAACGCCAGTAAAATTGCATCATCGGGAATTTCTTTGCCAGTGAAAACCCTTTTTTCACGATTACATGTATTAGCCATTATGTATCCTAGCTTACAGAGACTTTATAATCTCTCAACTAGTCATGACCCCAAATCTTATATGCGATTGTCAAATAGCCTCTAAAACAAGACGCATAACACGCGACTACACTATCTAGGGATCTAGATTTGAGCACTGATTGAATTTCTCAAAGACCAAGAGTATTTGGCTAAACAGATAACCTTAATCTTGGTTATCTGAGACAACCAATTATTTATTCACAATTTGCCATGAACCGTCCGGTTGCTGACAGGCTGTGCCATATGCTGATTCTTCACTGCCACCGATATATACGGTTTGCTGGAATTCACGGCAATAACTGCCTCTTGGGGTGTAGCCATCTTTGACAGCAACGATCTCACCATAATTACCACTTTCCGGATTATTCCAAGATATCGGCTCACCAATCGGTGCACTTTGTGCTCTAGTAACAGCTCTGTTCATATGTTGTCTATCGGCTCTATCAAGAGATCTTCCAATCTCATTACCCAGATAAGCACCAAGCAAAGCGCCTGCACCGGTCGCCCATAGCTGCCCCGAACCGTCACCAATCTTAGAACCGAGAAGACCGCCAACCACTGCACCTGCGCCGGTTCCTACAGTTTCTTTCGTTCCGCGGTTTTGAAATGTCTCACATGCACTAAGCGTAAAAGCGCAAAGTACCATAATTGTCATAGTTAACCTTTTCATTCTACCAACCTTTGTGTTTGTTAGATTACGTTTCTACTGCATAGGAAGCGCAGTATATCCTTTTCGAAAAAAGAATCCTAGAACATATACACATACCAAAGCCAAAAACCTTCTTTTTTAAACAAAAAAATATTTTTTTGTTTACTCGTTACAGCTAACCTTGATTTTTTTCGCTTACCGCGCCATAACTCTCTCTTTACAAATGTTAAGGAGTATTAGGGGCAATGAGTGCACAAAAAAAAGAAAAAACACCTTCTCAGAAACAACAAGGTTTCGGTGCTGATGTCTCACGGCTCCTAAAAATTGTAACACACGCGCTTTATACGAACCACGATGTTTTCCTGCGCGAGCTTATTTCAAACAGCGCCGATGCGTGTGATCGCTTGCGCTATGACTCTATTTCAAATCCTGATCTGACAAAAGATAATCCGGACTTTCGCATATGCACCTACAAAGATACAACCGCCCGCACACTAAGTGTGGTGGACAACGGTATTGGCATGAGCGAAGATGAGCTAACCGATAATCTGGGCACGATTGCCAAATCCGGCACAGCATCCCTCATGGAACAAATGGAACATGTTGGCGATAATAAAGGCAAACTCAAACTTATCGGTCAGTTCGGCGTAGGATTTTACGCAGGCTTTATGGTAGCAAACAAAATTCAGGTCGTAAGCCGCAAAGCCGGTGAAGATAAAGCATGGCTATGGGAATCTAACGGCCATGATGGTTTTATAGTACGTGAGCCAAGCCAGACCGAAACCGCCCGTCTGGACGGCAAACGCGGCACCGCCATTACATTATGGATCAAAGATGAAGCCTCTGAATTCCTGCTCGATCAAAAAATTGAGATGACTGTAAAAGAATATTCCGATCACATCAGCGTACCAATATTCCTCGGAGCTCCAGAGCTTGTTGCACAAGATAAAGATGCCAAGCCTATCAACAGCACCTCTGCACTATGGATGCGCTCAAAAAATGAGGTCGGCAAAGAAGAATATGAAGGCTTTTATAAAAATATCTCCGGTGGTTATGATGAGCCAATCATGACCTCTCACTGGAGAGCTGAAGGTGCTATAGAGTTCAGCGCCCTGCTCTATACACCGACACTGCGCCCATGGGACTTGTTCGACCCTTCCCGCCGCAACTTCATAAAATTATATGTGCGCCGGATCTTTATTACCGACAATCTGGAAAACCTTATGTATCCGTGGCTACGCTTCATGCGCGGCATCATTGATAGCGAAGACCTACCTCTCAATATCAGCCGTGAATCCTTACAGCACAATCCAACGATTGACAAAATCCGCAACGCCGTAGCGCGTCACATCTTGAGTGATTTGGATAAACTCTCGCGCAACGACCCGGCTGCTTATGCGACATTCTGGGGACAATTCGGCCCCGCTCTGAAAGAAGGTCTATATGATGCCACCGAGCACCGTCAGGGACTATTAAAAATCTGCCGTTTTTATTCCACCCATGATGAAGCAACCGAGCTTACCTCTCTGGCCGATTATGTAGATCGCATGAAGCCCGGTCAGGATAAAATCTACTATCTAAGTGGAGAGTCATTGGAAAATATCAAGAACAGCCCACAACTCGAAGGCTTTAAGTCCCGCGATATCGAAGTTCTTTTCTTTACCGATACAATCGATGACTTCTGGCTACAAAGCGTACTTGATTACAAAGACGTTCCCTTCCAGTCCATTACTAAAGGTGATGTTGACTTCGATAGCCTTGATGACGATAAATCTGAAGGCGTAAACGATAATAAAGGCGAAGACAAAAAAGACACCGAAAAGAAAAAAGAGGACTCGAAAACTGACAGCACGATCAGCGCACTGATTACAAAAATGCAGGAACTGCTGAAAGATAATATCCATAACGTACGCATATCCAAACGCCTGACGGATTCCCCGGTTTGTCTCGTTGCTCCGGATAACGGCGTAGATATGTACATGGAGCGCGTCTTGCGCCTACACCAAAAATATGAACCAAATACCAAACCGGTCTTGGAGATCAACCATGACCACAGCCTTATCAAAAAAATGGCTGAACTTAATGATAAGGGTAAAGATATCAGTGACGCGACATATATGCTGCTCGATCAGGCAAAAATCATCCAAGGAGAGCCTATTGACAACCCCAGCAACTTTGCCCGGCGCATATCCGAATTTATGAACAAGGCGCTTTAGAGTTTAGACCCTAGGGAAAAACTTCAGGGAAAAACTTCGAGAACAAGCCGCAAAACGACCTAATTGGTGCAAGTTCCAACCCCGACCAACGTTGCTGGCGCAGTAAAGAAACACCCGGGATTTGGACAAACCGCATCGTAATACTGACTATCATCGCGTATTACAACAAACCCTGTACGAATAGGCGCTGCACAAACACCACTGCTACCTGATATCATTGCCAAATAGTGCTGATAGATATCACCCGCACCGGGCGCACCGGCCACAGGATTCGCGGCGATATGCGTAGGATTCCACTCCGGACTACCCTCCGGCATTCCCGGAGGAGAAAGTCCAAGAAACAAAGAGAGAGGGAAAAGGGTCGACAAAGCAGGTAGAGCCGGCCCGCCGTGAATCTGAACCCAACACAGAACATCGAGTATTGGCGGCCAATCTATAACATCATCATCGGGAGGGGCGCACATATCCGGCTCCAAGCGGTAATCCCAACCCAAATTCGCCGTAGCGACATAATCCTCATACGTATAGAATCCGTCATGATCCCAACCAGCATAAGCAACGCCGGCAGGATGATAAAAATCATCTTCCTCCGTTGCGAAGTCATAACACTTGGTGCGATTCCAGACAGTACTCATCATACTGCAGTTATAATTGGAACCATCACTAACGTTATTATCAAGCCCCGAACCAATTGAACCATACGCCGGAGTAGGAACTTGGGTCTTGGCTCGATCACCAATCATGCGATTAGGGAAAGAATCATCTATGTAATACTCCTTACCTCCACCACATAAAGCCAATCCAGGAAAATCCAGAACATGCCCTATTATACTACCAACATCTTCCAACTGATCCAAAACAAGAAGCTCAAGGATAGCATATTGCACATACCCATTGGTTAAACTCACATCTATGCTGGAAATAATATCATCTACCATGATGATCATAATATCCGTCACAAAACCGCCCAGAAGCAATCCTTCAGATTCGTCCGGATCCCCTGGAAAATTCCTTGCAGCATACCTCGCCTGATGATCCAGCCAGGAATCAAAGCAGGTTAAAGACAAAACACTGTCTGGCCGCACATAGATATTTGCATTTTGCGTAATTTCCCTTTGAGCCGCTTCCCACGCTTGAGCATGAATGACTTCCATAATCTCAGGATCACAGTTCTCGCGCATATCAATCCCTAAAACCCCAACAACGGCAGAATAGTCAGAAAAGGGGGTACGTCCAGGTGGATTGCCATCATCATCATACTCGCCCGTAACCAACGGCACGCTCTGCGCATAACCGACGCATATCCACGCTAAACTAAGAAGAACCGCTAAAGAAAAGCTACGGGCTATACGAAACAAACCACTATCCTAATTATTTGTCACAATTACTACAGCGGTCACTGTAGCATAACATAAAACAATCTGCATAGCTTTCCTCACAATAGTTTTGCTTTTTTTCTCAGCAAAAATATTGAGCCAGACTGCCATGACACATCATAATAAACCTTGATAATGTCGGCCAGCCATTTCTTCGACATCCTCTTCGGAAAACTCAAAGTGCCTACCCAATTCTTCTATCACGACCTGCCGGATAAGATTTTGCATATCCTCCTGCGTTTCACACCACATATCCAGAATAGGACGACGATAGAGAACCAATACATCATCTTCGCTTGCCACTTTACGTTCAACACCGGGAGAAATCTCTTTCCCGTCTTTATAAAACGCCAGCAATTCGAACGGGTCATCAATCACCAGATCATCAAGCGTCGTTTCATCTGCCACCTCTTCAACGGCAATCACGAGATCATCACAGCGCGAAATTAACTCTTCGGGCAGACTGTCCCACAAAAAACTGGTCAGATCCTCCAAATCCTCGGCGCCCGGAGGAACTGTATAATTCATAATGATACGTTTACATTCCATGCAAATATTCCTCTCTAACCAACACACCCCTTACCGAGATATGCATACGGACACTACATCGAAATAGTTTACGGAATATATTACGGTGAGTCGTACCGCAGGACAATCTGTGAATCAAACTATTTCATGCTCTTTAACAAGGGATTTTATCCACACAAATCAAGTCTGAATAGTTTATGAAAAACCCCTCACAATATTTGTGAATTTATCTTTCACATACACATTTTTACTATCAACATAAAGCCGATATTATGCTATGGTTCTTGAACCAAAAAGGTTGGGATCATGAATATTCAATCATCACTTCATACAGATATGAGTCTGTCACGCGACAACGTGGCGTTATCTGCTGTCAAACAAAATATTGATCAAGCACAGCAAATGCAAAAAATGGCGCAACAAACAACACAATCTGCTCCTATCAACGAAACCCGCGGCACATTGCTTGACATCCTCGTATAGTATTCATTTTAGGCGTAATGAAAAAATTGTGATTTTGATTCCATTGTCTTCACTTTTTTTCTTCTGCTATCCCTTGTACGAGTTTTACAGCATAGGCACTTATCCCGATCATAACAAAACCTAAGACAATCAGAGCAATAGGCCATCCGACAATGTCCTTGAAATATTCATTTGTGAAATAACCAAGATAACCAAGAAGAGCTAGAACACTAACAAACAAGAATGTTCTGCTCTGTACAACAACGCTACTGTAAATCATCAGGGCTGCAATACCGATCAGGAGAATATCAATTTGGGTATCTTTTAAGAATTCAAAACACCCCATAGCAAAACATATACTACCGCAAAAATAACCGAAAGCAGCTATAGCGTTGTGCGGTGTTTTGGCAATGCCGTAACTAACAAGAAGAACGGAAAACCCGATGAGAAGTGATATTGTTTCATCATTAAAATCGGATTTAACCATGCTGGCTGACAGAAAAGCAAAGAAAAAGAAAAGGCCGAAAAAGAGGAGACTCGTCCTCTGTGTTTTCCAAAAAGCAAGACTTTGCTGCACGGATAGAGTGCCTGTGATAAACATGATAGCGAGAGTTTCATCTCCGCCTTCAAAATATTCATTCAAGAAAACAACGAGTCCTCCCGGTTGCATAAAAGCGGAAATCAGAAAAAGCGGTGTGGAAGCTCTAATAAAACGCTCATCCGTAAGGGCTGCCAACCCTAAAATAAAAGCAACTAGCCCCGATCCGAATGTGATAATCACACGGGCGGCGCTTGGTAATTCATCCCAGACAAGTCCGACATAAATCGCAATACCGGCAAAAATAAAGGCTCCGCCAATATAGGAAAAAAGTAAGGTCACCGTTTTTGAAGGTGCTAAGGAATTTTTTTTATTTTTCTGGAAAGCCATTTTAATATCGGAAAGAGACAGATTATGCTCATCAGCTATATTTGAAATTTGTTCCAAGGCTTCTTTTTTTACCGCTTGTTCTCTCTCGCTCATTATTTTTCTCCGCTTTCTTCTTTAATCCAGCCGATGAAATACATATTGGCGGAATAACGTTTTTCTCCTCCTTTAAGAAGAGGAATATAGCGATTGTTTTTACGCAGGAAATATTGAGTTCTTCCTGACCGTCCCCCGAAAATACCCAGAAACAGTCCACCACGTCTGTTTCTATAAATATATTCATAGCCATCCGGAGATTTATTTCCCTTTATAAGTGAGACATTTTTCATTTCAGGAATTATGATTTGTTTCGTTTCTCCTTTTTCCAAATCTGGAGTTTCCAACTCAATTTCCTGTGTGGTAATAGTTACCGGATCATAAATGAAAAGGACTGTTTTCAGATTATAATAATCAGAATAAGTGGCAAAGAGATACCCAAGACAATAACAAAATGCTCTTTGATAAAGGAAGACATGGCATTAGCTCCGTTTTTATTCTATAAAAAATCACTATGCAAAATTGTGATAAAGAAGTCGAGTCCACAGGTAATTTTAGATAAGTCATGAAATAACAATATGATCCACGTTATAGGTAATATTGCCATATGCATCAACACACAGCTTGATGGGCCACTAGTCCCGGGCAAAAATAATAACACAGCCACTTCCCCTGCACTTGATCTGACAGGTCACGGTGCACTTCAGGCCATCAGTGCCGCACGCTGTGGTGCAAAAGTTTCCCTCATAGGACAGATTGGCACAGATCTTCTTGGCAAATATGTTCTCGATATTTTGCGCAAGGAAGGTGTACAGACTTCGGCTCTCAGTAAAGACGCACATCAAAGTGAGCTGGCTATTTCCCTGAATGCGCCCGATGAGACGACACAAGTCATTAACCCCAAAAACAACACAGGCTTACATATTGACGCCGTTCCTGCCGGATATTTCAACGCCCGCAACCTAGTAGTATTATCCAGCGACCTTACTGCTGATATCATTATTACAGACTGGCTGGAGCAGATAAAAAGCAACGGTGCACGAATCATGCTTTGTCTGCAGAAAGACCAACAGGATTTGACTCGTTTCTCTGACATAATCATATGCGATGAAACAACAGCCCCTCCAGCTTTACGCGATAACGCCTACATTATTACTACAAAAGACTTTGGTACAAAAGGTGCTCAGGCACAAAAAGGAGGCTCCATCACCTGCTCATTGGATGAACAAGGAGATCATGGAAGTGAAACCAGCTTTGATATCTTCTGCGGATATTTTGCCGCCTGCCTGCAAGCTTCCCTGCCCTTGGAACGCTCTTTAAAAATCGCCTGCAACGCTGCCGCCCTCAGCGCACAATTAAGCGGAACTTATAGCGCGATCCCCTACCTTGGTTATCTGGAAGATATCGTCAAAGAGCCTGCCGAAAAAATCAAATCCCAAAGCGATTAACTACCGCCTCGCCATGCCCCAAAGCCCGATCCAAAGCTGCCAAAATCATACCTTTTTCACATCTGTTTTTTTGCTTTCTTTTTGCTCATAAAAACATGGCCTTTCCTCATTATTTCGTATAGAAGAGATAAAATTGTGTTTACCGGAAACAAACAACAAATGGAATGCTCTAAAAAATGTCTAAAACAAAATACGGTGTTATTGCCCTTGGAAACGCTTTAGTTGATATCCTGTCACAAGTCTCTGACGAATTCATCGAAGAACAAAATCAGGAACACGGCATGGAAAAAGGCGCCATGACCTTGGTCGATGAAAACCGTGCTGTAGACCTTTACGTTGAAATGCCGCAAGGCACGGAAACCTCAGGCGGCTCTGCGGCCAACACCATGGCAGGCTTCGCTTCATTTGGCGGCAAGGGTGCTTTCATAGGTAAAGTCGGAAACGGTGAACTGGGAAAAGCTTTTACCGAAGACATTAAATCCCTTGGCATTCATTACACAACTCATCCATTGACTACCGGAATACCAACCGGGCGTTGCATGATTTTGGTAACCCCTGATGCCCAGCGTACAATGAATACATTCCTTGGCGCCAGCGTAGAGCTTACCGCACTGGATGTAGATCAAGCCCTGATCTCTGATGCACAAATCACATATCTGGAAGGATATCTTTTCGACCGCGAGAATGCAAAAAAAGCATTCACAACAGCCGCACGCTACGCTCATGAAGCAGGACGCAAAATCGCACTAACCCTTTCCGATCCATTTTGCGTAGATCGCCACCGCTCAGACTTCTTAAAACTTGTGGAAAACCACGTGGATATCCTGTTTGCCAATGAGGAAGAAATAAAATCCCTCTTTATGCAACAAAACTTTGACGATGCCATCAGCGCCATCAGCGAACATGTTGAAACTGCTGTTATTACCCGCAGTGAAAAAGGTGCCGTTATTATAAACAATCAAACATGCTATAAAGTTAGAGCCTTGCCCGTGGATAAAGTCATTGATACCACCGGAGCCGGAGACCAGTTCGCAGCCGGATTCCTACACGGCTACACACAAGGTTATTCGCTTGAAGAATGCGGAACACTCGGCGCTCTGGCCGCCAGCGAAGTCATATCGCATATCGGCCCACGCCCGGCAGTTTCACTGGCTGAATTATCTTCCTCACTAAACATTAAAGCTGCTTAACCTTATCTTCGGACGTATGAAAATACACAGATATCAGGAAACAGAGTCGTTATGTTCTGATGCGTCTACAGTTTCTTCTTCTGGAGCTGGTAATAAAAGTTCCTGAAGAAACGTTGCCGTCATGGCTCCAGATTGCGCCCCGTCTGTTAACATTTCATTATATTCATCACAAAAAGCTGCTGCGTTCCTAGGAGATAAACTATATTCATTTATTAGAGTTTCAG
>JAGLKL010000049.1 GCA_023141075.1 Alphaproteobacteria bacterium | reverse complement strand
ATGATGTAGGGTCAGGATATAATTAATAGGTTCTGACCCTAGAGTTTTCCATTATTTACGGCTGTATGCGTATCCGCCGCCTTTTCTTTTCTTTTTCTTATAAGTGCGGACTTTGTCCATTTCATCTTTTTTCTTGAATAATCGCGAAAGAACAAAGTTCAAAATAAAGAAAAACAAAGGGATTGCGCCGAGGACGAATACGGCTTTTTGTTCCAAAAGAAAGCCAATTGTGGCAATAAGCTTGTCTGTGTTTTCTTCGATATCATCTTTACAATCTCCGGGTTCGAGCTTTTTGACATTTGTCATTCCGTCCCGCTCTATGCTTTGTGTGAAGCCTTCTGAAAAGTTATTTGTGACTTTCTCGATTCCTTCCTCTTCCACACTTACTGAAATTTCGTCTTTTGTTAAAGATGGTACGCTGACATCTTCGGAATCATCTTTTTCTTTCTCAGGGATTAATCCTTCAGGAATCATGTTTTTTGGGACAGGGTTTTCGGGAATATATTCTTCAACGCTCTTGCTGAATTCCTTCACTTTTGTTTTCCATTGATCATGGCTTTCTTTGTGGTGTTTATCCCATAATGCACCAAGATCACTAAGCTGAAAGCCTTTTTCCGGCTTTTGATAGTAGATATAAGCATCGTGTCCCAAGCTGACCAATGGCGGAAGCAGAAGTAGGAAAAAAAGGAATTTACGCATCAGGATTATCCTTCTCATGTATCGTAACTACGTTTTGAATATTTTAACAATGAATGCATAAATAGCAAAGCGAAGACTTGAATTTTTACATGAGAATGTTTAGTGTGCGCCAGTTCTATTGTGTTGGAGACGTGGCCGAGTGGTTTAAGGCGCACGCTTGGAAAGCGTGTAAGGGGTAACTCTTCGTAGGTTCGAATCCTATCGTCTCCGCCATTTTTTCAAAAATCCGCATCTTTATGGGCGATTTTTTTGCGCGGATGAAAATTCTGTACACTGCATAATATAGTCAGTGAAATCCTTTTTTCTCTGTTTAGTAACTTTTTACAGATATTCAGGAATCTGAGTATATTCTATTTTTTTAATTGTACTTGGTCTGTACAGAGTTTAAGTGAAACTACTATACTGACAAATTAGTACGCTGAAAAACGACACAAGTGGAGGGAATCATTGAGCACAATTAAACGACGTGGTCTGATGTATGTTATGTCCTCACCTTCTGGAGCGGGAAAAACAACCATTACCAGAGCATTACTAAAGAATAACAAAGATCTGATTATTTCTATATCTGCCACAACACGTAAACGACGCGCCGGTGAAACACACAGCCAAGATTATTTCTTCGTCGACACCGCAGAATTTGGGCGCATGGTCGAAGAAGGAGAAATTCTGGAACACGCCAAAGTCTTCGGAAATTATTACGGTACACCGCGAAAACCGGTTGAAAAGGCTCTGTCAGAAGGAAAAGATATAATTTTTGACATTGACTGGCAAGGAACACAGCAAATCTCGGAATTGGCACGCGAAGATCTGGTTTCTGTATTTATTCTTCCCCCGTCAAGATCAACTCTTGAAACGCGGCTGCGTGATCGTGCACAAACAACTCTGGAATCTGAAAGCGATATACAAGGACGCATGGCCAAAGCGGCTGACGAATTGTCTCATTATACTGAATATGACTATATCATAATAAATGAAGATGTAGATGATGCAATCGCAAAGGCTCAAACAATCCTTGATGCCGAACGTATTAAACGTCGACGTATGATCGGACTTGCAGATTTTGTCCGTGGCCTCAAAGGCGGACTGTGACAAAGGATTTGGTTTCTTATCCTCAGGCAGCTTTTTTATTATTTTCTGCTTCGGCACGACCACCAACCATTTCGATTGTTCGTGTTGGGAAGGGGATGGTAATTCCTTCTTTATCCAATGCTTCTTTCACAGTTTTTATTATGTCGATTTTTAAACCCCAGACATCGGATGTTTTCGACCATGTACGCAAGGTAATATCTATAGAAGACTCGCCCAGATTTGTGACCATGATCTGTGGTTTCTTCTTATCATCTTTGGTCATAATGCGTTTGTCGCTTTTAATAGTTTTTTCAATGACTTTGAATGCTTTGTTAATATCATCATTGTAACTTATGCCAAAGACTATGTCTTGACGGCGTGTGTTGTTGCGTGAGAAATTCTCAATATCCGTATTCCACAGATTGCCGTTTGGTACAAACAGGTATGTGTTTTCGGACGTACAAAGCTCTGTAGCGAACAAACCCAAAGACTTTACCGTACCTTTAACATCACCACATGAGATAAAATCGCCAACATCGAATGGGCGCAGAATCAAAAGCATAACGCCTGCGGAAATGTTGCTTAATGTTCCTTGTAAAGCCAAACCAATTGCCAAGCCGGCAGCGCCTAAAACAGCAAGCAAACTGACTGTCGGAAAGCCGAAAAGTTGCAGAACTGTAATGATGGCCAGAATGAAGATACCGTATTTGGCAATCCCGCCTAGGAAGGTTTTGAGCGTGTTATCAAGTCGTTTAATCCTTTGAATAAGGGTTTGTACCCGATTTCCGGCGTAATATCCGGCGCCTAGGATAATTACCGCATATAATATTGTTGTGGAAATTGAAATGAGTGTTTCCATAGTCAAAGATTCCTTCTTTTTCTTAGCTTGGTTGAGCCTGAGAAAGCTGTAGTTTCATAAAAATCAAATTCTTATATGCTGACTCTTAAAGTGTTTTTGTGACATTATCAAGGGTAACAAGCATATTTTTCGCCGGGTTGCAATAAGGATGGAACATTACTAATTTAGTCTGGAATTTTATGTATCATCAATACTTTTTTGTTTGCGTAGTATAAACTCATAATGCGAAAATGCCGGGGAGTTATTCGGGAGAAGGCAAGAGCCATGTTCACAAAAGAAGAGATAAAACGTAACTTGCTTGGCTGCTTTGAAATATTCTTGTTTATGCCAAAGGGAATTGAGCGTTTTGATATCGATTGGGATCGCATGATTCGCTCTTTTATTATTCCGTTGGTATTTTTGCCTTTTATGCTTGTCGTCGTTACCGGGTTGTTTCCTGAATTTCCTGCCCCGCTCGTTGCAATTCTTACTTTGTTTCGCATAGTGATAGCTGCTGCCTTGTTTTTGACGGCGGTGTATTTCCTGACAAAACAATTTAATCGGCAGGAGCATTTTTACCGGTTTTTAATCATATCGAACTGGACGAATATTAACGGTATTATCTTGATTATGCCGATATTAATCGGGCTAGCTTTGGGCTATGAGGTTAGCCAGTTTGAGGTCTATGCGGTATTTACTGAAATCGTTGGTTATATTTATAGTGCGTTTATCTTGACATATTGTTTTCGTATTTCTTGGGAGATGGGTGGTTTTTTGGCTGTAGTCGGTCTGGCGATTAATGAAAATATATGGGACGTTGCTGATTTTTTGCGCGATAGTATGCTTCTTTAAGCATATTTAAGCATAAGGGTTTTTACTGGCACGAACTAGTAAACGCAAGGGGACACCGTTTACATCAAAATCACGGCGCAAGCCATTGATAATATATCTTTTATACGATTCCGGGAGTTCTTTTGGACGAGAAACCCAGAGTACGAATGTCGGTGGGCGGGTCTTGATTTGTGTGATGTATTTAAGGCGGTTATGGCGTCCTGCAACCAGAGGGGCGGGGTTATGGCTTTCCATAGAGCCAAGCCAGCGATTGAGTCCGCCTGTGCTAACGCGCTGGTTCCATACGCTGTAAGTTTGTAGGGCTTTATAGAATAATTTATCTATTTTACTGTCATTTTTAGCACTGATCGTAGCGAATCGTATTCCCTTAATATCGGATAAAGAATGGCTGATTTTATGTTTGATTGTATCCAGTTGTTCAGAGCGGTTTTCTACGGTGTCCCATTTATTAATGGCAAGGACGAGGGCGCGACCCTCATCAATAACGTGCCGTGCAATCTGTGCGTCCTGCTTTTCCAGTGGGGTATTGGCATCTATCACCAATATGACGATTTGCGCCAGACGAATAGCTCGTAGTGTATCATCGGTGGACATTTTTTCTATTTTATCGGTAATTTTGGATTTACGGCGAAGCCCGGCTGTATCGACCAGCTTGAAGTCCCGTCCTTCATAAGTCCAGTTCACGGCAATCGCATCACGGGTGATCCCGGCTTCCGGGCCGGTCATAACGCGCTGTTCTTTGATAATCGCATTGAGCAAAGTAGACTTTCCGACATTGGGGCGTCCGACGATTGCGATTTTGATCGGTTTTTCCGGAGAATCCTCTTCTTGCTCAAAGGTGTAATCCTCCTGTCCTTCTAGATCGTCCAGACTACCGGGCAAGAATTCGTCTTCATTAGATAAAAGCCCGCTTTCTTCGTCTTCATTTTCTTCCGGGAAATACGGGAGCAGAGCGTTGTACAGATCATCAAAGCCTATGTTATGCTCGGCAGACATCACTACCGGATCACCGAAGCCAAGCGCGTAGGATTCACCGATACCGGCCTGACTGGTATGTCCGCTCTCGCATTTATTAACAACAAGAACAACCGGTTTTTTCCGGCGGCGCAGCCAAGCGGCAAAATGTTCGTCGGCAGGAGTCACACCTTCGCGGCCATTGATAATGAATAACAAGATGCTTGCTTGCTCCAGTGCCGCTTCGGTTTGTTGGCGCATACGCCCTTGAATGGAATCGTCGAAAGTTTCTTCGAGCCCTGCCGTATCGATAATCTGCAAGTCCTTGTCAAACAGCGTTCCTTCTGCTTCGCGCCAGTCACGGGTTACGCCCGGCGTATCATCTACGATGGCCAGTTTCTTTCCTGCCAGTTTGTTAAACAGGGTCGATTTTCCGACATTGGGGCGGCCTATAATAGCGAGTTTCAACATGGTTTATTGCGCTTGTTTATTTGTATGGCGCGATGTGTATCATAAAACCGATTAAAACGCTATATAGTAGTTTTACTTAACGATATGCGGTCAGTTTTCCGGTCTCTGAGAGCATATAGAGGGTGTTATTTGCTATGGCCGGGGAAAGCTGTACTTTTTCTTTTATTTTTGTTTCACGGAGAACCTCGCCGTTATGAGGGCTTATCTCAATCATGTAGCCGTGTGAGCTTGCCAGAATGAGGCGGTTTCCGGCCATAATCGGGGCGCTCCATTGTATGGGGTCTTCCATATTTTTCTCGTCTTCAAAACGCGCAAGTTCTGTGATCCAGAAAATAGAGCCGTTAGTTATGTTCATACCAATTAGCTGGTTTTCTGCAGAAAGGACAAATAGCGCGTTTCCGGTAACCCATGGCGTATGGGTTCCGCCAATCTCACGCTGCCATACGCGCATGCCGGTGCGCTCGTCGATTGCGGCGATTTTGCTATTGTAGCTCATGGCGATGATAAGACCCTTATCCATAATCGGCAGAGCTGTGATGTCAGAGAGACTTTCCAGTCCACCGCCATAAGAGCGCAGGTTAGAGAGATTATCCGACCAAGCTACAGAGCCGTTTTCTACGCGCAGGGCGGTAATTTCGCCTGAGGAGAATACGCCTATCACAGTGTTTTGATTCACGGTCGGGCTGGCGGCTCCGAGGAGGCTCGCTGTTTCACCAACGCCGCGATATTCCCATAGGCTTGAGCCGTCTGTCGCGTTAAGCGCTATGAGGCGGCTGTCGATGGTGGTTATATAGACCCGACCTGAGAGGATGCTTGGTGCTGCGCGGGAAGGGGAGGGCAATGTTTTGCGCCATAAAATGCTTCCGTCTTGTGGAGAAACAGCCAAGATCTCGTCATAGCCGTTTGTTACAAAGAGTGCGCCATGAGCATAAGCCACTCCGCCTGTAATAACGTCTTCTTTTTCTTTTTCCGAACCAACGTCCTGCGACCAGAGTTTTTTGCCTGTTTCAGCGCTAAAGGCATATAAAGTTGCTTTGGTATCAAGCGTGAAAACTTTATCTTCGGCTACGATAGGCTGTGCGTTCAGTGGAAGGTCATAGCGGCTGCCCCTGCCTGCATCGGTGCTCCACAATTTCTTTGGTGTTTCTGATGAGAAAGACAGGTTTTGCATGGAATGATTGGGGAACCCTCCGGCTTGCGGCCAAGCGGGGTTTTGCCAGAGTTGTGGCAAGAGGAATTTCCCCTCTTCATTCTGCGGGGTATCGACCTTGAGTGTTTTCTGTAATTCGAGGACGGAAATGCGCTCACCTTCCAAAGGGGGTGTTTTGTCGGCAGAGACGAACATATCTGATATGCTGGAGCATGAATTCAAGGATAATAAAGCAAATACGAAAAGGTGCGTTTTGTTTATTTTCATGGTAACTCTCTTTATATTTTATTATTTTTTATCAATATTTTGTATTTGTTTCTTTAGGGTCAGGATCTTTTATTATTTCTCATTTTGTTGAGCTTGATACAAAATCTTGAGTGATTGTGCTTTTTGTTTTAGTCCTTGAGCTGCTCTAGAATCGGTAGAAGTGATCCTGACGAGATAGGTATTGGCTTTGGCATAATTTTTATTTTGAGTTGCTTCAAGAAGCGCGGCGTCGAACAGGGCATTATAAGCCCAGGGGTTATTCTTATCATTGGCCAATGTCTCAAAGCGTGCGATTTTGTCTTCGGGGCTTAGTTCTTTATCAAGGTTTGTCGCCATATATTTTGCCAGAGCGTAGAATATTGGGTTGTCTTTTTGCTGCTTTGTATCAGCCTCAATGTTCTTATATATACTCAAGGCTTTATCTGTATTGCCGTTTTCAAGGGCTATGCCTGCGGCACGCATACTAATGATGCCTTTCATACCTACCGTCATATCGGGCAGGATTGTCAGCAGGTCGTCAGTGGTGGGATTTTCTTTCATTACAGCATCAAGGTAAATATTGGTCTGTTTGAAGTTGCGGTGTTGTATCCATGACTTATAACCGGCATTTGCTGCGGTTGCCAGAATGACCATGGCCAGAAAACTCAACAGCAAGCCGCCATATTCTTTCCAGAGCTTTTCTATGCGCTCTTGTTTCATGGCTTCATCGACTTCGGTAAACAGATCTGACATATCTGATAATCCTTTTACTCTATTGTTTTATGCGCAGTGCTGTCCTTAAGAGGTATTGCGGCTTCCAAAATTTTTAAGTGAAACTACTATAATGAAAAATCTCTTATAAGCCAGAGTTTTTCATGATTCGTCCTTAGGGTTTAGACCCTAGTTTTTACCCGCAATATTATTTCCATTTAATGGAACAGCCCATGGAGGGGCTTTGCTGTGCATTTACTATGCCGGTTTCTTTTATTTCCATCATGGCGTTATATAGCTCAGGCACGGTGGTTTCATCAGCCGGATTATTGGCTGCGCTGTCCAGACGTCCGCGATATTGCAAAATGCCGTCTTTATCAAAGCCGTAAATATCAGGCGTACATACTGCGCCATAGGTTTTTGCTGTTTCTTGTGTTTCATCAATGACGTATGGAAAAGTAAAGCCGTATTTTTGCGCAAAAAGCTTCATGTTGTCGTATGAATCTTCCGGGTAATTCAGCGTATCATTTGCCATGATAGCGACGCTGCCTATCCCTTGTTCTTGCAACCGGGCACACGTGGAAGCCAGACGGTTGGCTACAGTCAGCACATATGGGCAGTGGTTGCAGATAAACATCACAACGCAGCCGTTTTCTTTTGCGCAATCCCGGTAAGTGTACTGTGTGCCGTCAACACCTTTGAGTTTGAAATCAGGCGCGGCGAAGTTATCTTTTTTCTCCGGTGTGTGTAGTAAGGTCATGGTTGCTTCCTTGTTTTTATATATTACATTAACGGAGTAATCCACAATCCCGGTTTTGTCCAGTCCGCGGGGGTTATCATTTTTTCAAACTACTATAAAATTCAAAAAAAGCGAATATATGGCTGATATGCTTTTTTAAGGGGGTGTTATTTGCGTTTTTTTCTGTAATATTGAGCGGTTCGCCATAAGGCCATTGGTAAAAAAATGAAGGCGGCAAAGATTTTGTTAGGGTTTAGACCCTAAGTATTATTATGTAAGCTATTTGTTTTTTGAACTATATGTAGTTCTATGCGTTGTGAAATACAAAAACATGAAATTTCTTAAAGCTCTAAAAATTGGAAACGTACTTGCGGGTAGTATAGCCGTTTTGGCCGGGATGAATATGTCTCCGGCTTGGGCAGTCTATGAGAAAAATTTTATCGGCGAAATGGAAGAATACAATGCAGTGTATGAAGATACGCTAATTCATTTAGCGCGCAAACACGATTTAGGGTTTGTTGAAATCCGTGCGGCAAATCCGAAGCTTGATCCTTGGATTCCGGGGGAAGGGGCTAAGGTTATTTTGCCAAAGCGTCATTTATTGCCCGATACGCTGCGAAAAGGAATAGTGATTAATTTACCGGAGATGCGTATTTATGCCTATTTGAATGAAGATGATGCGCCTTACAGTTATCCGATTGGTATTGGGCGCGAAGGATTGGGGACACCTACGGGAAA